>PGXE01000051.1 GCA_002838935.1 Thermoplasmata archaeon HGW-Thermoplasmata-1
TCTTTCCAGTTCAACCATCAATAGTTAATTCGTAATGTGGTTTAACTGCTTTTGCTACGAGTCCTCCCCACAGCAAGCTGTGGGGTATCCGGATAAAATTAAAAATATTATGAGGCATTAAAACAGAATATTTCAATTTACTTGAAAAAGGAACCAGAACGCCACCAGTGCCAGCGGGCGGTATTTTAGAAAAAAGTTGCAATATTAGCTAAATAGGTTGCGGGTCGGCCTCAATTATTTTGTTAGGGTCTTGCTCACGTACGGCCCGTCATCGCTAAATCCCATCTTGCGATAATAGGACTTTACTCCAACTCCGCTTGTGACCAACATCTTTTTCGCATCGAATTCTTCGGCGCTCAGCCGTATCGCCTCCGCCATAATTTCCTGCCCAAAACCCCTATGCTGCCATTCGTATCTTGGCTTTTCGCCTAGCGCAAGAGCGGGTCCGTGAATCTTGAGTTCGCGTATGAGCGCCGAGCGTTCGGTGATCTCGGGCCGGTGCGGCGCTCCCGGCATGCGCAACCTCGCATATCCTATCAATATATCCTGCTTCACATCTTCGAGCGAAAGAAACAGTTCGCGCCCGCCGCTCGCATCGTATTCCCTTCGAACGAGGCGCACGGAATCGAGGTCAGGCTGCGAGCCGTCCCTCATCAGCCGATGCCCGACCTCGCGGCATCTTATGCACCGGCACTTCGTCCCGTGGCCCGCCATCAACTGCTCCGCAATCTGGCGAAGGTTCGACTTGTCGACGCCGGCGCTTATCAACGGCACCGGGATATCTCGCTCCACGCGCTGCACCCTGACCCATTCGGGGATGAAACTCTTTATCCTTGCGACAAGTTCCGCAGCCGCTTGCGTTTCGAGGGGCACGTATTCGCCGCGCCGCCACATCTCGGCAAGCTTCGTGTTGCCGACAACGAGTGTCGGGTATATCTTTATCATGTCCGGCATGAACCGCCCGTCGGAAAAGATGTCGCGAAACGATTCTATGTCCGTGTCGCGGTCCGAGCCCGGAAGCCCCGGCATCATGTGGTAGCAGACCTTGAGACCGGAATCCTTCAGTATGCGGGTGGCGCATGCAGTATCGTTTGTAGTATGCCCCCTTTCCATAGCCTGCAGAACGGCGTCGCTTGTCGACTGAACTCCCAGTTCCACCCTCGTCGCTCCGTATCCCAGCACCCTGTCGCAATGCTGCAGCCTCATCCAGTCGGGCCGGGTTTCTACGGTTAATCCGATGCAACGGTTCTTTGCAGACTCGTTTCCCTTCTTTGCATCTTCCAGGCTTGCCGACGCAAAGCCGTTCATTGCGTCAAAGCAGCGTTTTACAAACCATTCCTGATAATAGAAGTCGCGGGCAGTGAAGGTTCCACCCATCAGTATGAGGTCTACCTTGTCCGTGATATGGCCTATGGCCGAGAGCTGTTCGAGGCGCGATTTCGTCTGTTCGAAAGGGTCGAAACAATGCGCGGACGCCCTCATCGCCGCCGGCTCGCTTCCGGTGTATGACTGTGCGCTTCCGGTATCCGGTCCGCCGGGACATACTATGCACTTGCCGTGAGGGCAGGCTTCGGGAGAGGTCATGACCGCGACGACCGCGACGCCGCTTATCGTTCTTGCCGGCTTCTTTTGCAGCAGTTTCCTTATCTCGCCAGCTTCCCTGCCTTCGATGCAGGGTGGCAGCGATGCGAGCAGGTCGGCGTCGCTTGGTATCTCGGATAGGCGGTATTTCCGGCACAGCTTCACCTTGGCCCTGTGCAGCGTCGCCTTGTCGGCAACTGCGCCGCTTCGTATCAACTCGAGGATATCTTCGGCAAAGCCCATCGGAACCGCATGGGTTCAGAGCGTAAAAAGGTTGCAGACAAAAAAGAGCGGAGCACTATCCGGTAGGGGAAGGTGGTTCGTGCTTTCTTCGGGCCGCTCTCAAAATATATTAAGCAGGATGCTTTTACACGCCGCGATGGGGCTTTTCCCTTATCCGCCAAGACCCTCCCAGTTGTCGATGATGCAGAGCATAGCTGCGGCTTTCGAGAACGGCAGGCACATCGTTCTGGAGGCAGGCACGGGCACTGGCAAGACAATAACCGCCCTGACGCCAGCAGTGGAGCACGCCATTTCGACGGGCCGCAAGGTGATATACGCAACCCGCACGAACAGCCAGCAGGAGCAGGCGCTTTGCGAAATCCGGGAACTGGCAAAAAAGGCGGGCGGCGGCTTTTACGGCGTGGGCGTTCAGGGAAGAAGCAACTGCTGCCCTTACATACGTGAAAAGACCCGTTTTTCCGACGGCTCGCCCGAAGAGCTCTCGAGGCTTTGCGCGGGCCTTAAAAAACGCACGATGGATGCCGTGAAGGCGGGGGGCGAGTTTCCCGAAGGGTGCTGCAGCCACTTCGCAAGCATGTTGAAGAACACCGCCGCAGTCGAGGCCATAACCGGCTGGGCAAGAAAAAACTCGCCGACCGTGCCCGAACTCATGGAGAAATGCCGTGAGAAGTCTATATGTCCCTACGAATTGAACAAACTGCTCGTCTCGGACGCAATCATGGTAGCCGTTCCATACGTCTACGTGTTCCACGAACGGATTCGCCCCGCGCTTTTGCAGTGGATGAAACGCGAGCCCAAGGAGTTGATCCTGATAGTGGACGAAGCGCACAATCTTGCGGATTACTGCAGGGATACTGCGAGCGCGAAACTGTCCCTTGAGACGCTCCGGCGCGCAGAAAGCGAGGCGCGAAGATTCGGCAATCCCGTTCTTCTTGAAAGAGAGCGCGGATGCGTGAACGCGCTTGGTTTTTGCAATACGCTTTCAGGCGTAATCACTGGCATACGGGACGACTATCTGCGGCGCGGCGGGGAAAATGCAGGGGCCGAAGATGCAGGCGCGGCGAAGCTAAAGGACGAACGCGATGCGTTGATACCGGACGACGAACTGGAGTTCAGGCTTATGGAATCGCTCGCCGTCCCGAGCCCCGCGATAAAGAAGATGCTCTTCTCGCTTTCAAAGCAGGCGGAGTTGATACGAAGCGAAAAGCAGAGGAAAGGCGAACTCCCGCGCTCGTATCTCGGGGCCGTTTCGGCCTTCGTTCTTTTCTGGCTCGATGCCGAGGCGCACGAATACGCCAAGCTCGCGGTGGATTCCATCGACGGCGGCAATCCGCATCTCGAGGTGTATTGCCTCGACCCGTCGCTTGCTGGCGGCGTCGCCTGCGGGTTCCACGCGTCCCTCCACATGAGCGGCACCCTTTCGCCGCTTGACGAGTACCGGGATTCCATAGGCCTGCCAAGTGAGACGGAGCTGTTGCAGGCGCCTTCACCGTTCCCGCCCGAACACAGGCTCGTTCTCTTTTCAGGCGAGGTTTCGACCCGATATCAGGAGATGCGCCGGGATTCGGACATGCAGCGCAAGATAGACCGCCACATAGTGGAGCTGTGCAATTCGGTTCCCGTGAACACCGTCGTTTTCTTCCCCAGCTACCGCCTTATGTACGACTTCCTTGACGGTGGGGTGAACTTCGACATAGAACGCACGGTATACATAGAGAAAAGGGACACGACGCAGGACGAGCTTGCGGGGATGCTTGAACTATTCAGGGGTCACGCAAACGGAAACGGCGGCTGCGGCGGCGTGATGTTCTCGGTGCTCGGCGGGCGCGTGAGCGAGGGGCTGGATTTCCCGGACCGGGAACTGGAGATGGTCATAATGGTGGGGCTTCCATATCCTCCGCCTTCCGCGCGGCAGCGTGCGCTCGAAAACTATTACGACGTCAAGTTCGGCAAGGGGTGGGACTACACGGTGCAGGCGCCTGTCGCAAGGAAACTGCTGCAGGGCATAGGCCGTCTCATACGGAGCGAAAAAGACCGCGGCGTGGCCGTGGTGCTCGATAGCAGGCTACCCCGGTTCTCGCAATACCTTCCCGACATGAGGCTCTCGGACGATATAGCCCGCGCCGCCGCAAAATTCTTCGGTTCCCGCAACAGGTAAAGCATTTTACGCCCATCAAAGCGATTCGGAACCCTTTCAATCAGATATATTTAAAAGAGAAAATGCAATTCGGAGGTGATTAACATGGCTCTACCTCTCGACCTGCTCGAAAAGACGCTTAACAAAAAGGCCTCCCTGCTACTCAAGGACGGACGCATATTCGAGGGCGTCCTCGTCGGATACGACCAGTACATGAACCTCGTTTTGGAGGAAACCGATGAGAAGGCCTTCGAGTTCCCAGAAGTCGCCGTAGTTGAAGACGACGACGAGGGAGGAGCAGGCGTGCAGCATGCCCCGGCGGCACCACCCCAGAAGCAGGAAGTGCTAAAGCGCAAGCTTGGCACCGTCATACTCAGGGGAAACAACGTCATATCGATAGCGCCCCTGCAATAAAACTCTTTTTCCACCTTCAACTTACTGTTCAATAACGATTTTATGCCAATTCGACCCAGCTCGCATTACGGTCGAACACGAAACCCATCTTCTCCACAAGGTTTGACGAGCGGACGTTCCCGTGCAGGACATTCAGGAATACCGGTTCGCCAGCCTTTCTTTTTTCTATGATGAGCGCGCGGGTGACCGCCTCTCCATATCCGCGGCCTCGGACTTCGGGCAGCACGTAGAGCGTGCCAAGCGCGCCGTCGTCGTGCGTCATCCCCCACGCCACGAGCGAATCGCCATCGAATACGCCTGCGGAGATGCCTTTCTCCAGCCGGTCTCTTGCGTATTCCACTTTCAGGTAGTCGTATTCGTAGTGTTTTTTCACGTATTCCGCAAACGAACCGTCCAGCCTACGCATCGGCACGGCAGGAGGGGCTATTTCCACGTCGTCGGGCAGGACGTAACGACGGGTGGGAAAAACGGACTTTATCACCCTGCCTTGAGTTATCGCTGGCATCATCCGGTCCTCCACCGACGAGAACGTTTTCACTTCGGGATAAAGGCGTTCCACAAGCCTGCCGACCCCGACCTCGTCGTCGCCGTGCAAGAAAGCGTAGCGTTCCCCTGCGGCGTTTTCGACGACGACTGCGATGCTTACCCCTTCGTAAAACGCGTTCTTGACCGAACCCGGATTCATCCGCAGGAATCCCAGCACGCTAATGTTTCTTTCGGGTTCGCGTGAAAGCGTTTTCCTGATTTTCTCAAGTTCATCCGTATCGACTGTTATTTCGGTCAAGTTTCGCCCCGTTCTGTTCGTTTTGGAATATTGTTTCTTGATATTGAATGAGCATCCGCACCGGCTTTTTATAATTTCGACATTGGCCTGAGTCTTTTTTTCGAGCCGCTGATAACTTATAAAAGCCCTCTTTTAATACCACTAACGATGGTAATGGCCTCGGACATAAAAGAGAAGATTTTCATAGGCGTCGCATGGCCCTACGCCAACGGCCCGCTCCACCTGGGGCACGTGGCAGGGTGCTACCTTCCCCCGGACATATTCGCCCGTTATCACCGGATGAAGGGAAGCGACGTCCTCATGGTTTCCGGCAGCGACGAGCACGGCACACCCATAACCGTTACCGCCGACAAGCTCGGCGTGACCCCGCAGGACGTGGTGGACCGCTTCCACGGCGAGCACGCGCGTTCGCTGGAACGCCTTGGCGTATCCTTCGACCTATTCACGAGGACAACGACAGAGAACCACTCCAAAACCGTTCAGGCGCTCTACCTCAGGCTAAAGAAGAACGGCTACATCTACCCCAAGACCGTAGAGGCGTTCTACTGTCCGGCCTGCTTCCGCTTCCTGCCCGACCGTTACATAGAAGGCACCTGCCCGCACTGCGGGGCGGAAGGGGCAAGAGGCGACCAGTGCGACGGTTGCGGCAAAACGCTGGATGCCGCGGAGCTAAAGGATCCAGGATGCAAGCTTTGCGGCGGCACCCCGGAGCTTCGCGAGACCGAGCACATGTTCTTCAGGCTGAGCGAGTTCGAAAAACCGCTTCTCGACTGGCTTTCCGACAAGAACTACTGGAGGCCGAACGTCTTAAATTTCACGCGCAACTTCATAAAGGACGGCCTCAAGGACAGGGGCATCACCCGCGACCTGATCTGGGGCGTGAAGGTGCCCGAAGAGGGATACGGCGAAAAGAGGTTCTACGTCTGGTTCGACGCCGTCACCGGATACCTTTCCGCATCGAAGGAGTGGGCGCAGAACGCGGGCGCACCCGGCAAGTGGGAAGAGTGGTGGAAGAACCCGGATGCCCGGCACTATTACTTCCTCGCAAAGGACAACATACCGTTCCATACCATAATCTGGCCCGCGATGCTGATGGCTCACGGCGGTCTCAACCTCGCCTACGACGTTCCGGCAAACGAATACCTTACGATGAGCGGCAGGCAGTTCTCAAAGAGCCGCGGCATAGGCATAGTGGTGGACGACTCGCTCGACAAGTTCGGCGCGGACGCGATACGCTACTACCTTTCAAGCAACATGCCGGACCAGAAGGACACCGACTGGACGTGGGAAGACTTCGTTTTGAAGAACAACTCCGAGCTAGTGGGCGCTTTTGGCAACTTCATCCACCGCGTGCTTACCTTCACGCAGAAGAACTTCGGCGCGATACCGGCGGCAGGTAAAGTCGAAAAGATAGACGAGCGCTTCATTTCCGAGATGGCACGCGTCCATGCGGCTGTCGGCGAACTCATAGAAAAGTGCGATTTCAAGAAGGGCATGCGCGAGATAATGGCGCTTGCGCAAACCGGGAACAAGTATTTCGACGAGACCGCGCCGTGGAAGCTCATAAAAGAGGACCGCAATCGCTGCGCCGCCGTGATGCGCAACTGCATAAAGCTCGTGAAGGCGCTATCGGTGCTTTCGTCCCCGTACCTGCCTTTCTCTGCGCAGAGGATGTGGGAAGCGATTGGCGAAGAGGGCGGGATAGAGAAGGCGTGCTGGTGCGAGGCGACAGCAAACCTGCGCTGCGGCTTCGAACTTCCGCGCCCCGAGCCGCTTTTCGGAAAACTCGATTTAGAAGAGATAATCGGCAAGCCGGATGAGAAGGCGGCCGCGGGCGGCGGGCAGGCCGACAAGCCCCAAGAAGGGATTGGTAACAAGACTGGCGCAAATGCGGATGTAAAGGAGTCGCCCAAAGTGGAAAACGAAGCGCAATGCCACCCATTCAGCAAGGCGGACATGAAAGTGGCGAAGATACTCGGCATCGACGGACACCCGGACGCGGACAAGCTCTACGTGATGAGCATAGACGTGGGAGAAGGCGAGCCGCGCTCCCTTGTCGCAGGAATGCAGCCGTTCTACAGAAAGGAGGAATTGCTAGGCCAAAAAATCGTGCTGGTGGCGAACATGAAGCCTGTAAAGCTTCGCGGCGTCCCGTCGCAGGGGATGATGCTCGCGGCGGAGGATTCGCACGGCACGGTCGCGTTTCTCGCGCCCCCCGAAGGCAGCGAACCGGGCGATTCTGTTTATGTCGCCGGCGCTCTTAAGACGCCCGAGCAGAGCCTCAAATACGACGAATTCGCGGCAGTGAAGATGAACGCGGACGCAAACGGGAACGTAACCGTCGCAGGTGCCGGAAAAGGAGATGCGGCTATGCTCAGAACGGAAAAAGGGCTAATTTCCACGCAACGCAAGGTTGATGCAGGCGCGAAGGTGCTCTGACACCGACAACGCTAAAGAACGTCAACGGTGCTAATGCATAAACGCGATAGTAGTAGTTCTCTACCACCCAAAACTTTTGAATTTTTAAAGATATTTTAAAGATAGAACGGCTCGCCGTACTGGTCGTTCATCTCCGGGAGCTGCGAGGTGTGCACAGGGCTTATTCCCTGCCCGGTGCTCAATATGTAGTATGTATACCAGTAGGCTTCCTGTATGGTGACAATTCCGTCGGTCTCGCCCGCCGTCTCCACCGCATCGGGCGGACAGGTCATGGTGCAGCCATCACCCTTGCCTTCCCTCATCGCCCAGGTTATGAACGGAATCGTGAAAGCGCCGCCGCTGCCTGTGGATGACGAGGTTATGCCATCGAAGCTCGAGCTTATGATGACCCTTCCCGGAGCCGCGAGGCCTTCTGTCAGGCCGGGGGCGAACTGCGTGGCGCCGACTCCGCCGAACTCGCCTGCGAAGCAGGAATCAGTGATAAAAACAAAACGCTCGTATTTCAGGACCGAGAACCACTCGTTCAGGGTTGAACGCATCGCGTTCTCATCATAGAGGCAGATGCCTGCCTCGACCGCACCGTCTGTCGGGTTTGCCCCGGGGGCAGGGCCGTGGCCAGAGTGGTAATAAACAAAGACCGACGCATCGTCGGAGTGTGCCCCGATGTAGTCGATGGCCGCCTTCACGTTCTTTGTAGTCGCGGACGAGTTGAGCAGCAGGAACGTCCTCTCGCGGGAGAAGTTGCAGCTGCCGACAAGATAATCCCAGACGTTGAGCGCGTCTGTGTGGCAGTCCGGAAGGTCGTTCCCTGTTCCCGGATAGTCGGAGAGCCCGTCCACGACCGCCCATTTATTGGTAACGTTTTCGGAGATTTCCATATACGCTGATCCGCCCGCGACAGAGTCGCCGCTGGATTCGCCGACAACTGATATCCTCGCCATCGCGGTTGACTCGGCGATGCCGTTGTCCACAGTCAGCGTGACCGTGAAGCTGGCAGTGTCTTCATACTCGTGGTATTCCTTTATTCCGAACTGCAGCCTGCTAGCATCTCCGAACTCCCAGAGGTATCTAAGCGGACGTCCCGCGGGGTCGCTTGACCCGGATGCGTCAACGTTGATCTCGTATTCTGCGGTGGAGAAGGTGAATGCCGCAATCGGCGCCTCGCCCTCGCCGGGGATGTTCGTTTCCACAGGTTCCGCGTCGACCGGTTCCTCGTCGCCGCCTATGCAGCCCGCAAAGGATGCGAGCGCGAGGAGTGCCGTAAGCAGGGTTGCAAGTATCTTTTTCATCATATTCCTCCCATTTTTCAGGTCGTGCAACCCTATTGGTTATGTTATATAACCTAACTTCGCCAGTTGAAAAAGTTTAAAGGCTGTGTTTTCTTGCAAGTTTGATGAACCATGAAAGAAAACACAACCTTCAGTATAGGAAATCTTG
>PGXE01000052.1 GCA_002838935.1 Thermoplasmata archaeon HGW-Thermoplasmata-1
AAGAAGGATATAAGCAGATGAAGTTGACTAAAATTTAAGGCGCCCGCATGCGGGCGCCTCACCAGATACCCCGTAGCTTGCTGCGGGGAGGTTCATTTTCCAAATCTATCACGGTGCCGATACCGTTTTTGCCTATTGAGCAATTCACCACGGTTGTCGAACCGCATTTTTCCGTTCCCCGGTTTTCGTGCGAGTGACCGCAGACGTAATAGGCAGGGCGAATTTTTTCGACCGCACGTCTCCCGTCTGTGCTGCCGATGTGTTCCCAAAACGCGTTGTCAAGAATTCCGTGCGGCGGATAATGGGAGACAATCACGGTTCTTTTGCCGATGGTGTCATCGCCGCCAGTCGATTCGCTATCATGCATATTGCAACACGGATGCGAAAGTGTGCAGAACCGCCAGCGGTTCATCTCGAAATCGCCCTTTGAAAGGTCATGCGCATGACTTGGCAATCCGTCGAAATCGAAGAGGTCCATGTTGCCCTTTGCGAGCATTATGTCGGCACCGGCGCCGGCGTCGGCAATGGACGAGAGCAATGCGTCGAGTTTTTTTCGGCTTGCGAAGTCGCCTGCAAGCACCACGGCATCCGGGAGCATCCGCATTGCGAGTTCGGCGAATCGCGTAATCTTACCGTCGTTGTCGTGGAAATCGGCTGCGCAAAGTATTTTCATGCGGTTGAATGGGATTGGAGGCATTAGTTTTTTGCCATGGATGCCATCCGGGCGGGCTATTATATAACATCCAAAAATCTCTTTTGGATGCGCGGCTGCCGTTACATGGGGTGTGAAATAAACAACGGGTTTGTGTCATTCGCGGGTCAAGGTTTTTCCGAGTCGGACGGGTCCGTTCCGCCCGCCCCTTCACACCTTTCCACCTATGGTATTAGTTATCATTTAGACAAATCTATTAAACCACCACATTATTCTTTTATAATATGCCTGTCGAACAGATATCGGCGCCTTATGGCGAGAAGGGTGAAGTTGCGGACGACGCCTGTTTTTCAGCATCCGCCTCGGCGCCCGGTAAGGTGATACTCCTCGGCGAGCACGCGGTCATCTACGGCGAGGCTGCGATATCTGCGGCAATAGATATGCGCACCAGAGTTTCGGCAAGCGTGGTGGGCAGGGAATTCACGGTCGACGGCCATCCGCTCAATCCGTATAGGCACACTTACATCAAAAGGGCAGTCGACACGCTTTGGAGGGACGACCCCGTACGTTTTATCACGGAGTCCGGCGTGCCGTCGGCAAGCGGCACAGGTTCCTCTGCGGCGCTGACCGTGGCCACTGTCGCCGCCCTTTTGAAGTTAAAAGGGGAATACAGCGTCGAGAATGTCGCGCAGAAGAGTTTTGAGGTCGAATACGGCGCACAGGGTGGGGCGAGCCCGAACGATACCTCGGTGTCGACGCATGGCTCTGGCATACTCATAACCGGAAACCCGAAACGCTGGGTAAGGCACGGCTTTACAGAACCCCTCTGGGTGCCACGCATAAATAATCGGGAGTGGCACGTATTTCATCTCGACATGCCGGACCTTACCCTCGTCGTAGGCAACAGCGGCGTCAAGTCCAAAACACCGATACAGGTGGCCAAGATAAGGCGCTTCTTCGAAAAAAGCGGCTTTGCCCGCGACCTCGTGGTGGAGGTTGGAAACATAGTCGAGCGCGGACTCAAAGTTCTTGCTGACGGCGATTATCCGGCACTCGGCAAGCTGATGAACCGCAATCACGAGATACTCCACACGCTCGGGGTCAACTGCCCAGAGCTTCAATCCCTTGTGGATGCGGCCCGCTCGTGCCCGGGGACTTACGGCGCCAAGATAACCGGTGCCGGCGGCGGAGGAAGCATGCTAGCGCTCACCGAAAACCCGGATGAGGTCGCAGCCGAAATAGCAAAGGCGGGCGGGGTCCCTTACATAATCAAGCTCTCCAAAAAGGGGGTTGCACTGGAATGATCATCATCAAGCTGGGCGGAAGCGTCATAACCTGCAAGAGCATGGATTTCTTTTACAACGAAGAGACCGTAAAGCGGCTTTGCAGGGAGATAGCGCTTTCCGGCGTGCAGGCAATCGTGGTTCACGGTGCAGGCTCGTTTGGCCACCCTCTTGCCGAGAAGTATTCGCTTGCGAAAGGATTTGTAGACGATTTGCAGATACACGGATTCTCCCTTACCCAGTCGAGCGTGAGGCTGCTCAATCTGAGGGTGCTGCAGGCGATGCAGGAGGCAGGCCTGTCCCCGGTTTCGATACCGCCGGGGTCTGTAGCGCGCTGTGACAACGGCGAAATACGCGATTTCAATTCTTCGGTTTTCAGGTCATACCTCGAGAAAGGGTTGCTTCCGGTGACATTCGGCGACGCGGTTCTGGACGTAAGCCGTGGTTTTGCCATCTGTTCGGGCGACCTGTTGATTCAAAAGCTGTCCGAGATGCTTTCTCCCGAAAAGGTCGTCTTCGCGGTCGACGTCGACGGCATCTACGAACGCAGGCCGCTGACCGGATCCGAAAAACTGCTTGCGGAAACCGACGTTTGCGGGCTAAAAAAAGTGGCGGCAGGAAAAGGCGACGGGACCGACGTTACGGGCGGCATGCGGGGGAAAATATCTGCGATAGAGGGAATATGTGAAAAGGGGATCGACGTTCTTGTCGTTAACGGCCTCGTGCCCGGAAGACTTTACGATGCCCTTTGCGGCACCGGGGCAGAGGGAACGACTGTAAAAGGATGCAAGATTCAAGGGAATATTACAAAGGGATGCAGGAACGCGGAGGGATTTCCATCATAGAAAACAGGAAAGAGGATCATCTGAAAATAAGCGCCGATGCGAAAACTGTTTCATCGGTCAACTACTGGGACAGGGTAATGCTCTACCATAACTGCCTGCCTGAAATGGATCTTGCCGACGTCGAACTGGGATGCCTGTTCCTTGGCAGTAAACTCGATGCGCCGTTGATGATATCCGGCATGACCGGCGGCTGCGAGGCGGCGGAGAAGATAAACGCAAATCTCGCGTCTGCGGCTTCAAGGCACGGCATTGCGATGGGTGTAGGGAGCCAGAGGGCGGCTCTTGAAAAACCCGGACTCGCAAAGACCTATTCTGTAGTCAAGAGATATGAGGTTCCATTCAGGGTTGCGAATATCGGCATCGTGCAACTCTCGCGTATCGAACCCGAGGCGGCAGTCGATATGATATGGGATTGCGTCTCCATGATAGATGCCCACGCGTGCGCCGTCTATCTCAACTTCTTGCAGGAGACGATACAGCCGGATGGGGAACCTTTTGCCAGGAACTGCCTTGAGACATTGCGTTACATCTCAAAGAAGAGCGGCGTCCCCATAATCGCAAAGGAGACCGGTGCGGGAATCGGAATCAGGGAGGCGAGGTTTTTGGGAAAGGCGGGTGTCTCGGCGATAGATGTGGGCGGCGTTTCCGGGACCTCTTTTGCGGCGATAGAATCGCGAAGGGCAGGCATATCCGGCGACGGCAGGATGGAGCGGCTCGGCGATACTTTCCGGGATTGGGGCATACCTGCACCGTTCTCGCTGCTCGATGCGATAGACGGCACTAGGGGAAGGGTGCCCGTGATAGCAGGCGGAGGCCTGAGAAACGGACTCGACTGCGCCCGCGCGTTGTCGCTTGGCGCGGATATCGCGGGCATGGCAAGGGCGCTGCTCGCCCCTGCGACAACGAGCGAGAAAGCGGTCTTTAACGAGTTGAACCATATCAAAGAGGAACTGAGGACCGCCTGTTTTCTCACAGGTTCGAGAAGCGTTTACGACCTTTCGGGAGCGTGCTACGGAGTATTACCATGAAAAAGGTCGAAATAACTGAAAGATTGGTATCGATGGCAGATGCCGTGGACCGCACCATCGAAAGCTATCTGTCGGGCTTCGTTGAACCCAAAAAGCTCTATCGCGCCGTATCCCACCTTCCGCTTGCGGGCGGCAAGAGACTCAGGCCGATTATGGCCATGCTCGGATGCGAAGCGGCCGGGGGAAATGCGGAAAAAGCACTGCAATTCGGTGTCGCACTGGAACTTCTGCACACCTTCACGCTCGTTCACGACGACATAATGGACGGCGCCGAAACAAGGCGCAACCGGCAGACCGTCCACCGGGCGTACGGTGCGAATACGGCGATACTGGCAGGCGACGTGCTTTTGGCGCAGGCGATGGAACTCGCATCCGGCATGGAGTGCGATTCCATAACGCGGTGCGAACTCATGGGCGAGATAGCCACGCTTACGCGCGAGATATGCGAGGGGCAACAGAGGGATATGGAATTCGAATCCTGCATGCGCATTTCTGAAGACGAATACCTTACGATGGTCAGGATGAAGACGGCGATAATATTCGAAACCGCGCTTCGCGGCGGCGCGCTTATCGGAAGTGCGGACGCAGAATACGTCAACGCTCTTTCAGATTACGGCATCAACTTCGGCATGGCGTTCCAGTTATGGGATGATTATCTCGACCTGTTTGGAAACGAGCGGTCGGTGGGCAAGAGTAAGGGCGGGGACATAAGGAACGGCAAGAAGACTCTTATGGCGGTGCATGCCACGTCGTCCCTTGCAGGCGATGAACTCGGGTTGTTCGAATCCCTGCTTGGAAAAAAGGAGGCCACGGACGGCGAGGTCGAGACTGCGATAAAACTGCTTGAAAAAAGCGGTTCGGTGGAATATGCAAAACAGTCGGCAAGAATGTTCGCGGAATCGGCGGCAAGGTCGCTTGAGCCGCTTGAGAATAATACTGCCAAGCAAATTTTAATACATCTCGCCAATTACGCCGTTGACAGAAAAAACTAAAGCGCGACATCTCAAGTTATACAGGATGTGAATGCGACATGCATGATCTTGAACCCACAGTGAGAAAATATGCGTTGCAAAACGCGGTCCAGTTCAACGGCAGGGCAAATCCAGGGGCGGTAATAGGAAAGATAATGGCCGAGCGCGAAGAGCTTCGCGCAAACGCAAAAGAGGCCATGCCGCAGATAAATCGCATCATAGCAGAGGTCAATGGTATGGGACTTGAGGCGCAGAAGGCGGCGCTTGAATCACTTGCCCCGGAACTTCTCGAAAGAAAAAAGAAGGCACGCAATTACTCCCTGCCGGATCTGCCAAACGCGGTTGACGGCAAGGTCGTGACGAGGTTCCCGCCCGAACCCAACGGATACCTTCACATAGGCCACGCCAAGGCCGCGATAATAGATTGCGAATACGCACGCAAATACAATGGAAAGTTCATACTGCGCTACGACGACACGAACCCGGAAAAGGAGTCGAAGGAGTTTTACGAAGCGCAGGCCTCCGATCTGCGATGGCTTGGCGTAGAGTGGGACGAGGAATACTGCACCTCAAGCAGGCTGATGCGCCACTACGAGCTTGCAGAGCAGTTAATCTCGCAGGGCGACGCATACGTCTGTTCCTGCAGCGGCGACACGATAAAGGGCAACAGGTTCGACCGGCGGGAATGCGCGTGCCGCTCGCTTCCCCCTGCCGACCAGATGAAGAGATGGAAAGAGATGTTCCTTGCGCCGGCAGGAACAGCCATACTCCGACTGAAGGGCGACATCAAGAGCAATAACACCGCTATGCGCGATCCGACCCTTGCCCGAATCATCGATGCCGAACATCCGGTGCAGGGGAAAAAATACAGGGTGTGGCCGACCTACGATTTTGTCGGAGCCGTAGAGGACAGCGATTCCGGCGTCACTCATCCGTTTCGGACAAAAGAATATGAACTGCGCGACGAGGTCTATTTCTACGTTCTTGACCGGCTCGGACTGAGGAAACCCACGCTAATGGAGTTCAGCCGCCTTGCAATCGAAGGGATGCCGGTATCAAAAAGGCTCATAAAACCCCTCATCGACGAGGGCAGGGTCACGGGATACGACGATCCGCGCCTCCCGACGCTTCGCGGCCTTCGCAGAAGGGGGCTACAGCCGGAAGCGATACGGCAGTTCGTCCTCACGCAAGGCACCTCCAAGGTTGAGTCCACGGTCACGTTCGATCAGGTCGAAGCCATAAACCGCAAACTGCTCGACCCCAAGGCAAAGAGGTTCTTCTTCGTCCCTTCGCCGGTAAGGCTAATAGTCCACGGCGCCCCCAATTCGAAGGTCACGTTAAGGTTCCATCCGACCGAGGAACTCGGCAATAGGGAAATAGAGACGAGCCACGTATTCTTCATACCCGGCGCGGACGCATCGGCGCTTGCGGCAGGCACGCTCTTCCGCCTAAAAGACCTCTACAACGTCAGGGTTGACCGTATCGAGGAGGATGGAACCATCTACGGCAGCCACGCGGGCGAAGGGATTGCGCCGGATACGCTCAAGCTGCAGTGGGTCACAGAAGACCACGTTGCGCTTACCGTCAGCAAGCCCGGGCTTTTGTTCGTTGACGGCAAATACAACGAGAACAGCGCGGAAACGGTCACCGGATATGCGGAGAAGGCGGTTCTTTGCGTGCATGACGAGGTCGTGCAGTTCGAGAGGTTCGGATTCTGCAGGATAGAGTCTTGCGGTAGGCAGATAAAGGCGTTTTATACGCATAAATAAAATTCATCTTATTTTCCGGATTCCGCTTTCATTGTTTTTCTATTTTTGACATTTTAGTTGTTGTTTTGTGGTCGTAGCCCCTCATTTTTTATAAAAAAGTGCAATAAACGTTATATATGATTTTTCGTTCTATGATACAAATCCGTACCGGATACATTATCTACTAAAAGCTATATAAACAAAAAACTGGAGGAATAAGATGAACAAATGGTTTGCAATAGTTATGTTTGTGATTTTCGCCTCTGCCTCCCTCGCGGGCTGCATAGGCGGTGACGATTCCGGCGACGCTGCCGAAGAAGTGGATATCGAGAGCATCCCGCGCGACGGTTCCGTGAGGGCGGCGAGCCTGACAGGAGTCGTCGCATCGAACGGTTCCCCTTTTTATGCGCTCATAGGAACCCCTGTCGCGGCGTATTATGAAAACGGCGTCCTCAACAGGGTACCGCTTCTCGTAAAGGATGAGGCAAAGGAGACAAAGGCCGTCGACCGGTTCCTTGAGATGTACGGAACCCAGCCGGATTTGGTTCTTGGTGACAGGGGGGTAAAGGAAACCTCCCTCGAAGTCGCAGAAAAATATTGGACCTCCGCGAAGACAGCGATGCTGATAGAAGACTCGCAAGCGGGATACGAGATGGCGGTCGTCGCCGTCCCCGCCGCATGCTACCTCAACATACCGGTAATAGTCGCCGCGGAACTCGACGATGCAGTGATTTCCACACTCGAAAAACTGGGCGTCGAGGCGACCATAACCTGCGGCGGTATTGGCGGCCACGGAAAGACTCTTTCGCTTGAGGATTACGACGTGGCTCACGATCTGGTCATCTCGCTCATAGGGGGCGTTGGCAGTGTTAAATACCTTGCAATCGCAAACCCGCTTGACGTGACCGCATTGGAAACGCTCGAAAAGAACGTTCCCGCCGGATACCCGTCAAACGGCGAAATAGCCGATTCCTCCGCAGGCGGCGGCACTCCCGCAGGCGGCGAGTCCGGCGACGGCACGCTTTGGAAATTCACGGTTCCTGAAGGTTATGACTATACGCTCTGCTGGATAAACCTCACTCTCGACGTGCCCGCCACGTACGACCTTCGCGGCGACATGGTGCAGTACCACATGTTCTGGAACAGCCCGGACGGCAAAAGGGAAGTCGCATACGGCAGGTCCCCGGGCGGCAGGGCTGTGCGCGCCGACGACGGAACGCCCCAGCAGGTAGTGGTGGAATACATGCTGCCGCTGATAGAGCAGACCGGCGAATACGAGATAAACCTCATCGCATCGTGCGAATCCAACAAGGCCGATACGCTTTCGTATGCGATAAGCATCGAGTTGCTAAAGGTTGAGTCTCCGGTAGTATATCCTCTGATGCCCGGGCTTTCCTCGCTTGCGCCCTACCTTTCGGCAGTCCGCCAGGGCATGGTTCTCGCAGAACCGGAGTTCGCGATGATGCACCCAGGTTACATGGGATGCGTCACCTGCGGCGAGCCCACCTACAACTCTGATATGATGGAATCTGCCAACATCAAGGCGGCATACATCCACGGCCAGATGACCGACCTTCTCGCAAAGCTTGCGGGAATGGACGCAAACGACCGTGACGCGCTCGCGGAATACTACTATAACGCGCCAATCGACATAGCGCTTATCGCAGACACCAATATGGTTCCGCACTTCTACTATGGCGGCGGCAGCGCGGTCGAGGGATACGGCGAGCCCGGAGACAACTTCTATCAGGACGTAAACGTCGATTATGAGATGGCGCCGGAAGACCCAAGCGGCACCGTGCGCGTCGAGCTACCGCTTGCCCGCATAACCGGATACGATGCGATGGATGCCTCGGCGCTACTTGCAAGGGGTATCTTCTACTATGACATCCTCGACAACGCGCCTTCGGCGTACGACGGCGCAAGCCCCGTCGCATGGAAGGATGCAGCATATTCGTTCATAGGCGGAGCCGTGCCTGTGGAGCTTTTGGTAAATACCCAGGAAGAGTGCGCTCTCCTGTTCACGCAGAACGGTGGCTTCACGACATACCAGACCATAAACGAGGCGTCGGGCAAGAACACCGCGCAGGGCATTCAGGAAGGCAGCAATTTCATTTGGTTCTGCGCGCACGGCTTCTACTGCTGGTATGCGCCCGGTCTTATTGGTGCAGGGCCCGCGGCTGTCGACGACCTCGGTTCGGCATACGATTCGGTGCACGTAAAGGAGATGAACTTCGGCCCAGGTATCATTGCCGCGGTATCCTGTGTTACCGGCCGCATAGATGGCCTGCTTCCTGAACTCTGCCTAAGCCAGGCATACCTGCACTCCGGTATGAACGTCTACATCGGCGCGACCCGTTCGACCCCCGGATTCTTAGCTGTCGAAGGAACGCCGGTTAACGATGCCTACGGGGGAAGATTGAC
>PGXE01000053.1 GCA_002838935.1 Thermoplasmata archaeon HGW-Thermoplasmata-1
CTACTACGACTTCGACAACGAGGAGCTGGAGATCAGCGGCCATTTCCTGCTCCAGCCCGAGAGCGGCGAGGAAGGGGCCGAATTTTACTGCTCGAACGAATTCACCCGCATAAAAACCTCTTCTTTCTCCAAGGATTACACGACGGCTGCCCTGGCGTTGGCGCTGGCAGGCGGGGTATCTGCCGCGGCATGGATGTGCAGAGGCCCCCTGACCTCTCTTTGGAGCAGGATAACGAACGACGGCGTGCTTTTGGCGAAGACGAGGCGGCGGATATACCTGATAATAAAGGAAAACCAGGGGATAGGCCAGAAAACCCTTGCCGAGATGTCGGGCCTGGGCTGGGGAAACGTCTGCTACCATCTCTCGGTGCTGCAGAAAGAGGATTACGTGGCTCTGGTCAACAAGAACGGGAGAAAGGGGTATTTCACTAATGAAAAAGAGATAACTGGAAAGAGGAACCTGCTTTTGGCAAGACGGAACGAGAAGGACCGTGCGCTGCTTTTGGCGCTGGAAAACAAAAAAGGCGAGGGCATGACCGAGACCGAGCTGATATCCCTGACAGGCATAACGCAGAGCACTGCGTCATACCACCTCGTGAGGCTGGTGGAAGAGGGAATCCTGCGAAAAGAAGCAGACGGCAGATACGCGAAATTCTACCTTGTGTGAGGGCATTATTTCAGGGCAGGGACAAAGGCCCGGACATATCGAACCCATATCCACAAAGTATATCTACAAGCTGTTAAAACGGATTTGGAAGCCGCCCCAAAAGCTCATTTCATAAGGAGAAAATCCTGCTCCGTGCTAACACGATATCATACCTAACCCATATCCAAAAAGTATATCTTCTAAAACGTCGCTTTTCTTTTTGCGGGGTGTCAAAACCCGGCGGGGAACAGCACTTCCAAAAGCACGATAAAAGCACGATAAAAGCGCGATACCAACGACGATAACGAACCGCAGCCGAATCCTCGCCATTCCGTGGCAAATGCTAACATCGGGGATGGAAGGGGAATGCGGGGAAGCGCCCGACGACAGACGACGACAGACAACGACAGACAACAACAGACAACAACAGACAACAACAGGCCGGAATGATTGTTTGTCCGCCCCCGCGGGCAAGCACAAGAGAACGCTCAAAAGCGCGAGGGTCCCAGAAAACCTTCGGAACTTCGACGATCCGAGACTTCGGTGATTCGACTTCGACGTTCCGAAAACTCAGGGATCGTGGAATCGGTGCAGGTTGCATGCGGTTCCGCATCTCCTTCCAACCGCGCTTTAGAGGAAAATACGGAAAGGAGAAACGACCAACCAACAAAAAAACCAAAGGATGTGAAAAATATGTTCGAAGAACTAAGTGGAAAAAAGATAATATGCAACCAGATACCGGCAGTGCCGTACAGTGATATAGTAGCCCTCTGTGAAGGTCTCCCTCTGAGCGACCTGTTCAGCGGGTAAGACAAAAAGCGGCAGGGCAATGCCCAGCCACTTTTCTCTTTTTATTTCTTATTTATGAAAGTGGTGGTGGAGTGATGGAATATCTGGAAATGACCGGCAATCGTGGAGTTTGCGAAAGCGTGGTGCAGGAATGGATATACGGCTTGATTGAGACCGTGACCTGCAAGGTGGTGTTTCAGGAAACGATATATTCTGACGTGGCCGATTGTTGTGATGGTTTGCCACCCGGAGGATTATTTTCTGATGTATGACGATTATAACAATCACAATAGAGAATAATAGAGAATTGATGATATAAAGAAAGGTGAAAGCATGAAAAAAAAATACGCGATACCCAAATCAATTATGGCAATGACTGCGGCGATATTCCTTACCATCGGCGCGGCATCATTTGGCGCGGCAGCAGAGTCGACCGGCCAATCAGAGGGATTTGTAATCATCGAAGACCCTGCCGACTTATCCGATGTGCCGGGTTGTGAGGGCATAGATATTCTG
This sequence comes from Thermoplasmata archaeon HGW-Thermoplasmata-1, assembly GCA_002838935.1. Taxonomy (GTDB): domain Archaea; phylum Thermoplasmatota; class E2. The sequence goes on from PGXE01000053.1 coordinate 1,952, forward strand.
ACTGTGACTGTTTCAGAGACAGATGGAGAACGTGTATATTTCAATATAAAAATGAACGGCGATGTGGCAAGTACTCCCACTCACTATTATGCGGATGGAATATATCTCTTGTTTAATATAGATAATACAAATATAGAGATATATGTATGTATAAGACCACCCCCTGTGTATGACAACCAGGGTGCAGATGTACAGCAGGGTCCACCTGACACAGAAGTTTGGATAGAAGGAGACACTCTGAAAATATCAACTCCTTATAAATCCCTGTCAGGCATCCACGTGGGAAGTGTTTTGTCCAAGTCGTGGGCATTCACTCGACCACTACCGGCTCTTAGCATCAGGGGAGATATCGCTCCCGGAGGTACCCACAGCGGCGGATATCCGGTTCCCGAAAGCTACGGCAAAGACTACATCGTCACTATGGGCCCCAAGATCGAACTTACCGCCGACGCGCTCGAAAAAAGCGTCAAGGTCGGGGACGAGGTCCAGTTCCGCATAGGCCTCACGAACACGGGTCCCGCGGCGACGATAGCAGTCAAGGGAAAGGCTTCCGAGATAGGTTGGGACCACGACTTCGAGCCAAGGTCAATCGCCGTAGGCGAAAAGGCCACGGAGTATGTGCTTCTCACAATCAGGCCGCCTCTTGACGGGGTCGCAGGAGATTCCACCGCCTTCACAGTTGTTGCGAGAGGGAACACGCTCGACCTTGCCGTGACGCTCACAGAGAGCAAGACAGACCGCGTGGGGGCTCCGGGCGAGACCATAGACCCGGGCGAGATCGACCCCGGCACCCCTGGAACAGACGGGGGAGGGACACCCGGATTCGGGGCGGTTTCCCTGCTGAGTGCAGGGGCGCTCGCCTGCGCGGTCGGCTGCCTGTGGAGAAGGAAGAAAAAGGAAACGTGAGGTGAAAGCACGTCGAAATCCGTTCTTTCTTATCTTTTCAATATTCTAACAATCTTCAAATCTTTTTCTTGCGAATTTTTGAGAGTAAATCAATTAAAACCGATTCTTTTCAGCGAAAACGATCCGAAAATAATTTCGGAGGTTTAAACATGATAGAAAAAAACAGAATAAATGGAAAAAAGCAGGTATCTTTGATTGTGGCAATACTGATGATGGCATCGGTGTTTGCAGGAATATGCTCTGTGCCGACAGCCGTGGCGGACAGGAACGATCCCGAAATCGTAGATGGCTTGGTGGACGTTCCTCCCGCGGTCACGTGGCAGGACATACAGAACGCATGGTTCGAGCAGGACGGTGATAAACTTCTGGTGGGCATGGGGATACTGTTTTTCCCGCACGCACATTTGGGAAACACCACGGAAGAGTATGAGGTCGCCTTTACGCCGGGACCATACTATGCCAGCGTCCTGTCCAGAACCGACTCGTGGCACCTCAGCGTCGTGGCAGTTTGTTCCCATCCAAGACCGATTGGTTTTGAGTGGAGTTTTAGACTAATCGAACGGGATGACGATACTAAGGAAGTTGTAGCAATAGATGAGTTGGAAGGAGAAATGTTAGTAGTTATACACCAACTAACTTGGAAGGTGCCTCTCAGTACCATCGGGAACCCGCAGGCCGGAGACCAGCTCACAAAAACCTTTGCCAGAACGTGGATTTATCCCGAAGGGTTGGCTGGCAGTTTGACCGGAGTCAATCCCGGTTTGGTGGGTAAACTGATTGCCGACCGTGCGCCCAACGAGGGCTACGGGGCAGACTTCACTTTTCCAGAGCAGAATAATCCGCCCTACGTTCCCTCTAACCCGAATCCTCTGCATGAGGCTGTGAACGTGGATCCCGTCGATGTGACTTTGACGTGGGACGGCGGGGACCCCGATGCCGGGGATACCGTTAACTACGATATCTACTTCGGCGAGTGGCAGCCTGCGGGAAAGCCGGTTGCGAACATAACCGCGCCTGCAGGGACGATAGGGCTTTCATACAATATCGGCGCTTTCAAGGAGGGCATGACCTATTGCTGGAAGATTATCGCGACAGACGACCACGGAGCGGTTACGGAAGGCCCCAAGTGGACATTCACCACATCCGGCGGAGAGCCTTGTCCCGACCTGCCAGACGGCTACGGAAACAGGTGGGCAGTTCTCATAGGCCAAGCCGACGAGAACGACAACGGGAAATATGATTCCGCCTCCACCACGCAGGTCGGCGGAGCCGAACTCGTGAGCGGCCTCTACGACGTATGGGACCTCTACCATTATCTTCGGGACTACTGCGGCTACGCTGACGGCGACCCGGACAATCTGGGGGTTGACCACATACAGGTCCTCGCGCAGGACTTCCCTGACGATTCCCACATGAGCGGGGACGCGCTCAACGACGTTCCGCGCTGGCACGTAACGCCCATAAAGGACGCGAAAGGCCGTGAGGGCGACATGCTCTACGCCCTCTGGAACGTCTCGCAGTGGGCCGAGCCCGGCGACGAGGTTTTCATCTACTTCGCGGGCCACGGAAACTCGGGCCACGACCAGCCGTTTACCGACCCGACGCTCAACGTGAGCGGCAACCCGACCGACATACCCATGTCCGAGCTTCCCGACGCTGGCACAGGATCATATATAGGGATGTACGGCGGCGGTCCCGACCCGAAGAGTTACGCACCGCCCACGGACCCCAACTATGATTATGCTCATAACGTTGGCGACGGCCTGATATACATGGGCGGTTTCCAGACGATACTAACAGACCTCACCGAGAAGGCGCCGAATACCGTGGTTTTCATCGACTCCTGCCACGCCGGTTCATACGCCGGGATGGGAGTTGACGGCGGTTTCGGGGAGAAGGGAGCCCTGCTCCCGCAGCTAGAAGGCATGGCCTCGTTCAACGCCGAGATCACCGAAGGGTTGACCGCGGATAACCGCATCGTGATGAGCGCCTCGAACGACGAGACCTTCTCGCTTGGCTCCAACAGCGGAGGAAGCGTCTTTACCTCGAAATGGCTCGAAGTGATGTATACAAACATGGGCGAGACCGACCCCTACCTGCCCGAATACACCAACGGCGACACCGTGAGGGACGGGCGGACCAGCGTCGAGGAGGGATTCTGGAAGGCGTGGTGGAGACAGCAGACCTCCACCGTCGTGGCCCCGCTTCTCTCGGAGCAGCAGCTCCCGAAGATGTCGGACGAGATCGGCGGCGAGCTGGTGATAAATCGCCAGAAGGTCGTCTATCCGCTTCTGTGCGCAGGCTCCGGTCCCGCACCCGCGACCGACGACTGGCCGATGCAGCTCTACTTCCACGGCGACTTCGAAGGAACGATATCCGGAAGCGGGGATGTCGACGAAACAGTCGGCGGCGTTTCGGTGGAGGCATCGGGCGTTTCAGACACCTATTACAGCATATTCCCAAGTACCCTCGGAGCCCAGCAGGTGGGAACCCCCGAAGACGGCGGATTCCCGCCCATGACAAACTACATCGACGACCTCTTCCCGACCAAGACCGTTCCAGCGACCTATACCGGTTCGTCTCCGGGCGAGCCCCTTCTGCCGGTCGAGTTCAGTGGAACGTTCGAGAGGAATCTTACCCTCGGCAGGGTCGGAGAGATGACACATATGTACGTCCACCAGCAGGGCGTATCCGGCTATCTGCACATCGACCTCTATTCAAACAATCGTTTGATAGCATCTCTGGATGACAGCGGTGCCTATATGGCAACGCCCGGCGTGCCCCAGGACAGCATGAGGCTGGATTTTGTTCTGGGATACGATAGGATTCTGGATTACGACGACGTGTGGATGGAGGAAAACGTGCTGCTCGAAGAGATATCGGAACTCGGCCTTGGCTATGGTGATGATCTGGTGGTGGACAACCTGACGGTGGTGATAACCTCCGGTTTCATCGATGCAGGTTCCGCCTATACCTTCTACTACGACACGCCGCAGTTCCCCATGAGGTTCGCGCTCGGTGTCGATGCGGGATACACGGATAAGCCCGCCGTTCCAGCGGGAGTGGAAAAGGAGATCATGAATTTCTACCTACACGGCGATTCGTTGCCTTTGGGAGATGTCATGGTGGGCACCCCGCAGATAGCGGAAAAGACTCTCCCCGCCGAACAGTGGATGTCGGAGGAACCCCCGGCAAACACCCTGCCCGCGACCTACACCGCGGCTCTCGGCAGCCCCGCGTCGTTCCCTGCCAGACTCTCCCCGCCGGAGCCGGCCAAGCCGAACCTCGCGCTGGGAAAAATTGGCGAGAAGACGCCCCTCTACCTCCACCTGCAGCACGAGACCGACCCCACCCTTCCGCTGGGCGTGATAAAGTTCCTGATACCTGTCACCATCGAGGTGACGACAATCGTTGACGGGAACGAGTACGTGATCGCGCGCCTGGTGGACGAGGTAAAGGAGAATCTTGGCGGAGAGGCCTATGCCATCAACGAATGGGAATTCGACGTGGTGATGGGCTATGATAGGACCTTCGAGTGGTTCGACGAGGACGGCGACGGCTTCGTGGATTACTACGAAGAGAGCCTCGTTCCGACAAAAGACGCGGAGAGGGCCGGGCTGGCGGACGGAACCAGCCTAATCGTGGACGACTTCACAATAAAGGTTTCCATGGACGAGAGCGAAGTCTTCACCCTGGTCTACGACTCGCCCGAGTTCCCGGCAAGGTACGAGCTTTCTAACGGAGGATACACGGATGAGCCCACGACGCATATCCCGCCTCCGCCGGCCTCCACACCGAACAACCTCTACCTGCACCGCGACATGACGATGGATGGAGTATTCCCGACCAATCTCGACCCGGCGGTGATGCCGCCTCTCGAATGTTCGAACTTCACCTACACGCTCGAAACCGATCTCGTATTGAACGCCGTGGGTGATGCAGAGTCGCGCGATCCAGACGACCCGGCCAATGAAACGAAAATATACTCCCACCCCTACGCCCTCGAATGCAACCTCTACTGGGTGGCTACGGCCGAGTTTTGGGGAGTTGCTTGGCCGTTCACGGTAACGGTGTACGACGAGGACGTGCCCTTTGCGCGCCTGGTATTCTACGAGTTCGAGGAGCAGTACTTAGACCTTGCGGAACTCCAGATACCCTTCATCGACGACATTGACGCCTACACCCTATCCGCAGGACACACGATAACCCTGGAGGTCTGCGACATGATACCGACGGCTGTCATTCTGTACGATTCCGCGCTCATGCCGTCGGAACTGGTGCTCTACACCTGATGCGCCCTGCGGCCGGCTTCTGGCAAGGCCGGCCAGTTCTTTTCAAATCTTTATATAATATTATCTCAATGCTTGCAAGAAATCCGAATGAAAACCGCCCCGTATCTGACCGGCGGCATCTTCCAAAAATAACAAAGATCCGGCAAGATGAGGGAAAAACAACAGGGAGAAAATAGAATGGACCAGAATAACCAGAATAGATGCTACAAACACTGTGCGCTGTTTTTTGCTGTTTTGTTGTTGGCTGCGGCATCGCAACTGGTTGTTACCGGCGCTGTTGCCGGAAGCCCCGAAGACCCGGAGGTGACTGATGCCGCAGGCGACGCCGACCCCGCGATTTCCGGGCTCTCCGAGATGTGCGACATCATCTCGGCGTGGGTTGATCTGGAAGATGCCGTGGTTCTGCGGGTTGCGATAAGACTCTCTGCCACGCCCGACATGGTGAGCGACCAGATAATCGGGAGCAAATGGAACTTCTGCTTTACTTACAACGAAATGAAATGTATCGCCACTTACGATACGAGCGCGACCGAGGGGAATACATACGGGCTCAAGGTCAACGGCAGCTCGAAGCCCGCGTTTGGAAGCGTGGACGATGAGAACGCGACGGTTTACATCGCGTTCCTGAAAGGCAACGAGACCGGTCTCAATATGGCTTCTGGCGCTAACCTGACAGAGATATACGCAGAGGTTGCTGGCGACAAGGTGACGGACCGGGCTCCCGATTCGGGATATGGCAGGAACTACACCCTGATGACCTACGAACCCGACATAACCCTGCAATCCCTTGCTCCCGACAAGGAGGTCAAGCCCGGCAACGAGGTCAGGTTCTCGGTAGTGGCGCTAAACAACGGGAACGTCGGCGCCAACGTGAGCCTTTCATCCAACCTGTCCCTCGACGGCTGGAGCGCCCTGCTGGCAGACGAGGCGTTCTACGTCGAGGGCAACGGCACATTCAAGGGCACGGTTCTCACGGTGGGCGTCCCCGCCGACGCTTCCATAGGCGACGTCTGCACGATAACGGTCTTCTGCGATTATTCGGCATCGACCCTCAACCTGACGGCTACCCTCAACCTGACGGCCACGGTAAAGACCGTGGAGCCGCCCACCATAAGCGGCGATGCGTCTTCCAGAAAGGTTGATGCGGGCGGCACCGTGGAATTCATGGTCTATGTGACGAACAACGACGAGGACGACTGGACCTTCCCGCTTTGCGCAACAGTGGACCAGGATGGCTGGCAATACGTATTCGACCCGGAAACCATCGAGGTCGAAGGCGGGGACTGGGGCGAATCCAGAATGACCGTTACCGCGCCAGAAACCGCTTCTGGCACCGCCAGGGTAACGGTTTCCGCTTGCGGCTCGTCCAAGGTATTCGAGGTCATCGTAAGGGGAACATCCGGCGACTCTTCTGGATCCGGCGGCGGAGCGTTACCCGGATTCGAGACGTCTGTTCTGCTCGCCGCCCTCGCGGCTGCGTCGATGATTGCGGTATCAAAAAAGAAGAAACTTTCGTAGGTGAAATCGTGAAGCTTGGGCATTTCAAAAGTGGTATCAAGGTTCACGATAGACCTGCTGCGAGAAATTGCAGCAGCAATTTTGAACGAAACGAGAGAGTGCATCAGCACTTTGGAGTGAACCCGCGAGAGTATCAAAGATACGAACGCGGGAGAACCCGTAGACAACGAGAAATTGCATCAGCAATTTGGAGTGAACCCG
>PGXE01000054.1 GCA_002838935.1 Thermoplasmata archaeon HGW-Thermoplasmata-1
ATAAGCGGATGGGAAATTTCTGTAAAAGAGGATTATGCCAATGCGGTAAGGATAGAGAATACCGACGCTTATGCCGTAATCAGGAACGTAAAGGTCAGTAGCGAAAAAGGAAACGGAATAAAGTTGTTTAACGCCGCCAATGTGAAAATAGAGAGTTCGGAAATTACTGACAGCACCTATGGCATCCATCTCAATCTGGTTTCAAACGTAAACATAAGCACGAGCATGGTTTGCCGCAATTACATCGGGATTTACCTTTACCGGCAGTCAGATGTTGATATGTACTGGAACGCCGTAAGGAACAAAGACGTTGACCTATTCAATGACGATGCGAATTCGATAGATGTTTCGCAAAACTGGTTCGGCTCCGGCGGCGCGCAGCCGAAATATAACGGGAACGTTTCGTGCCCAAGTCCGCTCGATTCGCTCTTCAAAACGGTTGGCTTTTATTACGACTATGCGATGAACGGCACGCTTCGGTTGAAGGCAACGGTTGGGCCGGAGATATTTTCGGCGGGTTGCGAATGGGACCTCGGCGACGGGAATATGACAAGCGGCGACGAAGCCGTTCATGAGTATTCTTCTATCCGGAAGCATACTGTAACGATGCGGGTATGGAACAGGGCAGACGGCTCGATCGTGGAATTCGGGAGATTGGTGGAACCGGGCACTGAATACTGGCCGGATGGGAGCGAATCAGGCGAAAACCCCGACTCCGAAATAGAAGATTTCCCACTTGCGATATTCCTGATTGCGGCCGGGGCATCCGTGGGCATCGTGGCGGTCGGATATGTTATATTGAAGAAACGGGCGAAATGAAAATAAATGAAAATTGAAGGGGCGGGTGGAAAATGAATGCAAAACTCAGGGAGAACGAAACGTTGGAGTTAAAGAGATCAACCTCTGAGTTAAAAGAAGCAATCAGGAAAACTGTGGGGAAAACTTCGGAGAAAACTACCCCCAAAACTACCCCCAAAACTACCCCCAAAACTACCCCCAAAACTACCCCCAAAACATGTGAGGTACTGTTGATGCTCATCAAGCAGAACCCACAAATAACAAAAGAAGAAATTGCAAGAGAACTGAATATTACAGTAGATGGCGTAAAGTATCACATAAAAAAACTAAGAAATAAAGGAATTATATTTTGGAATGGCCCCGCCAAAGGAGGCTCCTGGGAGATTCTGGCGAGTGGCGATAATGGTTAAAAATCTTAAAAATGACCGAAACGCCCCCTGCCGACATATCTATATGCGTTGTGGCAATTGGGTACGTCATATTAAAAAAAAGGAGGCGATGAATGCAATCTTTCAATAGTAATGATGAAGGTGTAGTCGGCATCGTCTCGGCGATACTGCTCGTATCCCTTTTTTTCATAGTCATGACCGTAGTGGCCGTGGAGTACGTTCCCGCATGGGGCGAAGCGAGGGAGGCGGAGCACATGGACATGGTGGCAAACCAGTTCTCCACCCTGGCATCGACCATCGAAGCCCAGATTTTGCTTGGCGGGGGTGAGACGCTCACCTCACCGCTCAAACTCGGCTCAAGCCCCCTGTGGTTCATTCAGTCGGCTCCCGCATGGGGCACTCTTGAGTTGAAACCGGACCAGTTCGGCATCGCCGTAGATTCATCGAGTGTAATTTTGAGGCAGTATGGAGGAAGCGACTATGCTTCCATCGTTCCGGGAACGTTCAAGCCGCTGCCCCCGGCGGGTGGAGAGGAAAACAATATTACAAAGATTTCGTATTTTATGCTGAAGATGAACGTTAGTGACAGTAAAGATGGAATGATAACTACCACCGTCAGGGATGCGGATGGCAACCCTGTGGGATATGTCGAGGTCAACGCCACAAAGGCGGCCTCCAACACATATATTATACTCAGAAGCGTGAACGCCGACGGAGAGGAACTTTGCAGGCAGCCGGTGGCAACCGTAGGGATAACCGAGGGTCTCAACAACTTTTACGTGGACCTTCTGACCCCGGTTTACCGCTTCACAGAGATTCTGGCAACTGCGAAGCCTCCCTTTGATATAACACTTCAATTATCCGGCGACAAGATTACAAGCGCATCCTACGCCCTTGCATACACCACCTATAACGAGGCCGCGAACACGACCGAGGATGTTGGCGTCGGCGGCGTGGAGAAAACCGATTTCAACATGTCGTATGCCTGCGGCACCCTCGCCTATTCATCCCAGAACGCCTATTTCGTCAACCAGAATTATATCTACGACGGCTGCGGCGTGGTAGTCGAACAGCTTGATTCAGGTTCTTCGGGCAACATATTCTTCCAGAGTCCCGCCGTCAGTCTTGCAAAGACCGGGGACAAGGCAAAGATGGTTATCCGGGTCGTGAACCTGACCTCGGGTGGAGGCACGACATCCATGACAGGAACCGGAGTCACCTCTGTTGACACCGGCGGACGGACAAGCGAGAAGACCTGGTTTGCAACCCATGAATTGAACATCACCATTTCGACAGCCTACGCCGAGGCGTGGAATACGCTCTTTGACCGGCTGTTCAAAGAGAACGGATATGTTAAAGGCATCGACTATAATATAACACAGTCTGAAGGCGGGATAGCTGTGAATTTCAAAGGGTCAAATTCCGGAGCTGAAAGGGATATCGAATTCCGCATGACCTATGCGGTCGTCGAAACCCGGGTTGGGAGCGTGGGGTGATGGAGGGTTTTGTGAAAACGAATGATGGCGTCACCCTGAAATCAAGCGGTGAAAAGAAAGACGGCGATGCAGAGATAGAGGGCGCACCCGAAAATAACGAATCCGGCGATTCTGCGAAAGACCTTGAAACGGTTTTGATGCCCGAATCGGTTGATGAACCCAAAAAAGAAGCAGATGAAGAAGAAGCAGATGAAGAAGAAGCCGATGAAGAAGAAGCCGATGAAAAAAAGGTAGATGCAGGCGTAGATGCAGGCGTAGATGCAGGCGTAGATGCAGGCGTAGATGCAGGGGCCGATGCAGAAATTGCAGATATAATTGACGAAAAAATTGACGAAAAGAAAAAATCATTCAAAAATTTTTTTATTGGTCGGAAAAACAGGCACCCTGAAATTTCTTCCAAAAAGGGCAAAAGACAGGTCGAATGGGTCGATAATCATAGCATCCCCCTTGCTTTCACGCCGGTGCCGGAACCACAGAAAAATCCCGAAGATTACCCTGCCGAAGATATTGGCGAATTTATCCCGGCTTCCGAATCAAAAGAGGGAATAGGGCCGGTTTTAGAACCCGAAGCAGAACCAGAACCCGAACCAGAACCCGAACCAGAAACCGAACCAGAAACCGAATACCCCAGATGGGGTGCTGTGGATGAACCGGTCGGGGAGAAGACCTCTTTTGAGACAGAACCCGAAGCAGAACCCGAAGTAGAACCAGAACCCGAAGCAGAACCCGAAGCAGAACCAGAAACCGAACCAGAAACCGAACCAGAAACCGAACCAGAAACCGAACCAGAAACCGAACCAGAAACCGAACCAGAAACTGAACCAGAAACCGAACCAGAACCCGAAGCAGAACCCGAAGCAGAACCAGAAGCAGAAGCAGAACCAGAACCCAAAGCAGAACCAGAATTCGAAGCAGAACCCGAAGCAGAACCCGAAGCAGAACCAGAATTCGAAGCAGAACCCGAAGCAGAACCAGAATTCGAATATCCTGTGTGGGGCGCCGTGGAAGAGCCGGTCCGGAAAGAAAATGGACATGACACCGAACCCGAGACCGAAGCCGTATCTGAATTGGCTGCACGGCCAAGGAAAAACCTGCGGAAAAGACCGAAGAGGATTCACGGGATAAAAGCTGAGGCCAAGCCCAAGATAGAATCCAAGGCCGAATATCCAAGATGGGGCGCCGTGGATGAACCGGTTGGGAATGAGCCCGCGCTTGAGGCCGTGCCTGATACAGAACCCAAGACCGAATATCCAAGATGGGGCGCCGTGGATGAACCGGTTGGAAATAAGGCTAAGTTCGATGCCACCCCGGAGACCGAATCCAAGACCGAATATCCAAGATGGGGCGCCGTGGATGAACCAGATGCAACAGAAGCAGAAAAAGACCCGAACATTATCGAATCCTACGAAATAGAGAACCTGATGTCCGGGATAAATATCCGGCTCGACACGGTGAAGCAGGAGCATGCCTACGAAGTTGTGGAGCCAAAACTCACCGAAACAGAAGAGGAGACACTCCGTTTTGTCAAGGAAACCCTGGTGATGACCCTTGATATGGACCTCGAAGGGCTGGAGAGAAAAGAGGCATATTTGGAAGAGTTGTTTGAAAGGATAATGAAGAACTACGAGCTCAAGATTGACGACCCTAAGAAGATACTGTATTACCTGAAAAGGGATTTTCTCGGATATGGCCCCATAGACGTTTTCATGAAGGACGGACTGCTTGAGGATATATCCTGCAACGGCAACGGGGTGCCCATATACGTATTCCACAAGAATTATGAGGGCATGAGGACCAACGTGGTGTTTGATGAGATGGAACTGGATTCATTTGTCATAAAGCTGGCGCAGAAGTGCGGCAAACATATCTCCATAGCAGACCCCATGCTCGATGCATCCTTCCCGGACGGCTCAAGGCTCCAGGCGACGTATTCAAAGGAGATAACGGCGGGAGGCTCGTCATTCACCATAAGGAAGTTCCGTGAAATCCCCTTCACCCCGCTCGATCTCGTCAAGTACGGTACTTTCAGCGCGAAGATCGCAGCATTCTACTGGCTGATGGTGGAGAACGGCAAGAACATGGTGATAGCGGGCGGCACCGCGAGCGGCAAGACCACGACGACAAACGCCGTTTCGCTCTTCATCCCCCCGACATCCAAGATAGTAACGATAGAGGACACGCGGGAGATATCGCTGCCGCACGAGAACTGGATAAAGTCGATCACCCGCCTCGGGATGGGCGGAGAGGTCGCATCAGGCGGCGGCAAAGGGGGCGAGATAGACATGTATGAACTCCTCAAGGCCGCTCTTCGGCAGAGGCCGGAATACATCATAGTGGGCGAGATCCGGGGCAAGGAGGCGATGGTCGCATTCCAGGCCATGACGACAGGGCACATAGTCTATACGACGGTGCACGCGGAGTCGACGGCAACGGTCATCCACAGGCTGGAGTCCCAACCCATCAACATACCGCGGATGCTGATACAGGCGATGGACGTGGTCTCGGTCCAGGCGCAGGTCAAGACCGGGGGGAAGAAGCAGAGGCGCATAATAGAGATAACCGAGGTTCTCGGGATGGACCCCGAAACGAAGGAGATGCGGATAAACAGCGTATTCAGATATGATGAAGCTGGCGGCTACGTCTATTCCGGCAGATCGTACATGATCGAACGCATAGCGCAGTCCAAGGGCATGACCATAAGGGCGATGGAGAACGAGTGGAACGACCGGGCCGGAGTCATCGAGTGGTTCATAGAACAGGGCGTTGACAACTACGTGGACTTCGCCAACGCCATCGTAAAATATTACAAGAACAAGGAGTCCGTTATGCGTGAAGTCAAAAACAGCAGGCGCATCGGGCATTCCGGGTGAAACGCGGGTTAAAAATTCTAAGGGGTAAAGAGGATGGATTGGTATGGAAAGATTGCATTGAGGATCTTTGGGAAGATGGCGCGGCAGAGGGCAGACCGTCATCCCAAGAATACCAAGACTCTAATGCAGCAGGCCAATATGATGGTGATGCCGGAGGTATACTACTCGAAGGTTTATCTCACAAGTGGCGTCGCCGCATTTCTCATACTGGTATTCTCGGGAGCCATCGCAGGCTTCTTTTATGGGTCAACCAATTTCGGTCTGCTCCTCGTTCCAGTTTTTCTCCTTCCCCTGCTCATAGCGGCGCTCGTCTGTACCTATGGCAGCTATTACCCGGAGCAGCGGGCGAAAAAGAGGCAGATCGATATCGACCTGCACCTGCCCTACGCCCTCTCCTATCTTTCGGCGCTGGCCTCAGCCGGCGCACCCCCGGTGGAGATGTTCAAGAGTCTCGCCAGACACCGGGAAATCTACGGCGAACTCTCGGTCGAAGCGCTCAAGATTTATCGGGACGTTTTTCTTTTTGGGAATGATATCGTGGTCGCCCTGAGGGATTCTGCCGGGGGGTCTCCATCCCAGCGGTACCGCATCGTTGCAGAGGGGATAGTCTCTACAACGACGGCAGGCGGCGATTTGAAGAGTTATCTGAAAAGAGAGGCTCGGGAATGTATCAAGGAGAACCGGAGCGTTGTGAAGAGCTTCATGGAAACCATGGGTGCCTTCGCCGAAGCCTATACGGTCGTAGGGGTCGCGTTTCCCCTATTTATGATAATACTGTTCTCCATCGCCCTGTTTTTATCCACCTCGAATTCGCTCTCGTCCCCGAAATTTCTATACATCATGGTTTTTGTCATGCTTCCCGTGGTTTCGCTGGTTTTCACCTGGCTGATAAAAGGCGCCATGCCGGAGGCTTGATCTTGAAACTTGAAAATTTCAAAAGCGATGATAACGTTCAAAATGAACCCGCCGCGAAGCGGGGCCGTAACCCGGAACTTCTCGCGCTTCTCGTGCTGATGCTTCTCTCGCTATTCTCCTGCTTCCTTTTTTCTGATTACCTGATATATTTTGCAACGGCAACGCTCGCCTCGTTCAATGTTTATGTTTTCATGAGAACCGAGATCAGAAAATGGAAGGTTGCAAAACCCCTTGTAAGCGGCAAGAACGGGCAGCGATTGCTGATGAACCTGAGCCTTTTCTTTGCAAACGTGATTACTATCTCGTTTTTCGTTATCCTTGCCTTCTCGCTGGCGGTCAAGTTCAGCATGGTTGATATGGTGTGGCCTGAAAACACGTTCACCCTATGGTTTCTCATGTTCGCAGGCCTGATGGCGTGTTCCATACTTGCGATAGAGACGGTGTCAAGTTTATTTGTCCAGAACTATCGGCAGAGAACCCTCTCCATTATATTGATGTCCGCATCTCTCGCCATCACCCTGTTTTCAATACTGACCTACCATGGCGTAACCGCACCGTTATTCAAGCCGGGTAATTTCATTGCCCTGCTCAATGTCGCAGCCATAGGCGCGATGCTTTTGATATTCAGCCACCGGGATTTTCCCGATGTGGTAAAGGTCGTATCCCAGGGTTTTGAGCGCGCTTATCGAAAGAGCCATTATTCCAAGAGCAAGAATGCGATATGGGTCTTCACGATAATATCCGCCATCTTCGCCATTTTTTTGTTTTTACTCATCAGATTGGGCGTGTTAGGCACCTTTGCCAATATCGGCTGGAAATACGCCTTTTTCGCTACGGCCGTAATCGTGCTGGTCGTTGTAGGCATAGCGGTATATGGGACACTCCGGAAAAGTAATGTCGGCGCGTTCAAATCCCGGGGGAATCAAAAATACAGGGATACGGAGCAACGTGCCGTTGGATTGATTTCGCTCGTTGCCGCTTTTATTTTCGCGCTTCTCGCCGTGCTTATGATGACCGGGGTCATGAAAAGCGCATGGGTATTTGACCAAATCGACTTTACGGTTTTATCCCTGCTTTCCGCCATGGCCCCGATCTCATTCTACAGATTTTTACAGAACCGGCGGCTCCGTATGGTCGAGGAGAGGTTCGCGGACTTTCTTCATGACCTCGCAGAGTCGAGAAGGGCGGGAATGACCATAGCAAGAGCGATACGAAAAACAGCATGCGGGGACTACGGCCTGCTCACCCCTTACATAGTCCAGATGGGCAACAGGCTCTCGCTGGGGCTGACGTTCATAGATGTGCTCGAGAGGTTCGCAGAGTCGATAAAGTCCAAGCTTGTCAAGAGGGGCGTGGCCCTCACGATAGAGTCCTTCCAGTCCGGAGGGAACATTGCGGATTCACTTGATTCCGCGGCTAACGACATCGTGGAGATGAAATACATCGAGAGGGAAAGAACGCGCAACATGGGCATCTATCCGATAGTCATATACGTGACCTTTTTCGTTTTTCTCTTCACGATAGCGGTTCTTTTCAAGATGTTCCTTCCCGCGCTGCATGAGGCCGCATCTATGGGGATGGCTGGTTTGGGGTCCGGAAGCGTCGTTTCCCTTGATGAAGTACGCTTCATCTACTTCTCATCCGTCATGGTCCAGGCACTTGGAAATGGCATGGTGGCCGGAGTGCTTTCGGATTCGAAAATAACAACCGGGACAAGGCATTCCTCGATAATGATGTTCGTCGGCTGGCTGACGTTCAAGCTTTTCATCTGGTGATGACCCCCTATCCGTCCACGATCTCGTCGCAGAAGACAAAGAATGACGCCGGATGCTTATCTTCCATCGATATTATGTATATCTTGATGCCTTTTTGCCTCATTTTGTTTGCAAGGGCGTGAAGAAATTTCCGCACGGCATCCTCTGAGTTGTATATTAACAGGGAGGAGAGTGAATCCAGTATAACGAATGACGGGTCGCGGGTTCTTAAAGCATCGTCGGCGTAGAGGCTGACGAATTCAAGCATTGTCGGCGTCTGCACGTATCTGACGTTGCTTGGTATGGATGGATCGGAAATCCCGAGGTGTTGTGATATGCAGTCAATGAAAAAGAGCCTGTTCAGATCGGTGCCGCGGGCAGAGAAAAAATTCGCCAGCCCCTCGTAAGGCCTTGTGGCGGTTATATAGATTCCATTTCCCCAATCCATATTCTTTTCCAGTATCGAGAATGCCGAATTTATATAATTCTCCGGTTTTAAGCGTATGAGTATGACGCTTCCCCGTTCATTTTATCCGGATACCCCACAGCTTGCTGTGGGGAGGACTCGTAGCAAAAGCAGTTAAACCACATTACGAATTAACTATTGATGGTTGAACTGGA
>PGXE01000055.1 GCA_002838935.1 Thermoplasmata archaeon HGW-Thermoplasmata-1
GCTCCTCAATCAACCGGTACATACTGGTATGGAGTAACTGCAGTAGACAACAAGGGAAATGAAGGCAAGCTGGAGAATTCTGTTGATGAAGGAGAGAAATCAGGCGAGGTTTACGCAACACCAACGGCACCAAATCAACCACTGATTCACCCTTCTTATTTTTCTGAAGAGTGGATTGAAAAAACAATAAAATGGGCTGAAGACCAGGAAAACAGTAATAACTGGTATGATGAAAAAACAAAGATGGGATACTGCATGGCATTTGTATCGGATTCTTTTAAGGTCTGTGATAAGAAAGATAGACCTTCGTCACCTAATAATCTGCTGGAAAGGATTGGAGGAAAAGATAAACTTTCCAAAGGCGAGAATCCTCCGAGAGGTAGTTTAGTATTTTTTTCTGCAAAGGAACCTTATGAAGAATACGGGCATATTGGAATTTCATTGGGTGATAAAAAAGTGGTTCATGCATTTGGAAATGTAACGATTGAATCTATAGATCAAATTAAAGAAAAGGGATTCATTGATTCTTATCTTGGTTGGACATATCCACCAAAAGAATGGTATCCATCTAAATTTTCAAACACGTTTGAAACAGGCAATAGTATCTCCAAAAAAGACGGATGGAATTTAAGGGATATTCCATCGCTACATGGAAAAATACTTTTTGAATTGAAGGGTGCAGGAAAAATAATTGAAGATGAAAATAATGGGGCATGTAATTCAGGCCATTACTGGTGGCATGTAAAGTTGGAGAATCATGAAGGTTGGTGTGCAGAAGAAGGATTGGAAAAATCCGAAGCATCACCTCCAGCAACCCAAACAGGCACGTTAACGGTTACTATAACTGGCATAAACAATGCAAAGTTTACGATAACCGGACCAAAAACATACGAAGGATCCGGAACATTTTGGACAACGCTTAATGCACCTGTCGGAACTTATACAATTACTTATGGAACCGTAAACGGATATATCGCACCTTTGCCCGAGACAAAAACACTTGCCCCCAATGGAAAAATCACGTTCAATGGAGAATATACCAAAGAAATAGTGGAAGTTGAGCAATCTGTTGCTGATTTGCCCACTTTCTTTACAGGTGTGCTTAAGGAACTTGATATTGCCCCTAACGGTTTTGCATTAAACGCTCTACAGATATGGGCAACAAAATATGAAAATACCAAGGCCCAATATAATCCGTTAGCCACGACGTGGACAACGGGTAAACCGGGTGAGACAAAATTTAATAACGCAGGGGTTAAAAATTATCCTGATATAGAGACAGGGATTGAGGCTACAGTTAAAACACTAAAATTATCACATTATACGGCCGTCAGGGAAATGCTGGCATTAAAGTCATTCGATGAAGGAAACCTAAAAAAAGCAGTTGCAATATGGTCGGACTTAAATGAAAATGAGCAGTATGTTCAGAATCTTGTTAATGAATGGAAAGAAACAGATGACACCTATCACGAATTGAACAATCGTATCAATCAGCAATTAAAGATATTGGGGACATATGCATATCCAAAATGGAGATGGATTCTATTTAAACAGAAGGAATATGATGAACTTCACCAAGCAGGTATTGATTATGATTTATTAAGTTATAATGCTATAATAAAATCAAGTCGCTTTTTAAGGAATGGGGATATTATAAATGCACAAGAGTATCTAACTCGATCGCTTAATTTTAATTATATTTCGTCTGAATATTTTTGTGCAGCAGCATATTTTGCCGACGGCTATTATGAAAAAGCAGAAGAAAAGGTTAGATTAACATATGAATTGAGTAAAATGACGGCAAAAGTAATAGCCAGTGCAATTCCGGGTGCCAGTAAAATAATTGATGCTGTGTTTCTTACGATGGATTATGCTATTGACTGTTCAAATAATGGTTTGGATGAGGCTACTAAAAATCTAGCAACAGATATTGCAATTGATATGGTTCTTAATAAAATACCATTTAATGAGTTAGGTGGCAAAACACTTAAAGATGCATTGGAAAATCAAGTAGGTGGAATTACTTTTCCTCTCATTCAAAAGATGATTAGTGAAAATAAACAAATTATTGTCTCGAAAATGGTAAAAGAATTTTCTTTGGCAGGCGTGGTAGAACTTTCTAAATGTGCAGGAGAATTATCCAATCAAATTGTAGATGGAATATCAAAAAGATTAATAGAACAACAAGAACAAATAAAACTAAATAGTCCTGGTGAACTTAGAGTTTTTGACTCTGAAGGACGTGTTACTGGACTAGTAAATGGATGTGTGAAAAATGAAATTCAAAGGTCATCATATGACAATGAAACCGTCACAATTTTTTTCCCTACGGATTCTTACCGATATGAAATTGTAGGTACAGATAATGACACCTATGGACTAATGGTAACGTCTGTTGACGGTGAAAATATTTCTACTTTTACGTTCGTTGATGTGCAAATCTCAACCAATGCAACACACCAATATCTGCCTGAATGGGGCAACTCTACAGGAACTGCAAGTGCGATTACTGTAAAAATGGACTCCGACGGCGATGGGATATTTGAAAGTGAAAGAACGATTGATTTGTATAGTTCCGAGGAATCTGCAAATGCCGCTTCGCCTCGTTCGCAATATTTTGGTTTACCGGTTATAATTGGTGTTATTATTGCCCTGCTTTGCATTGGCGGCTTTGGAGCCGGCTTTTATATCCACAAACGAAAGCAAAAGGTGGTTGCAAACGATGAAGTTGTAAACGAGGATGTTGTAAGCGATGAAGTTGCGAGCAATGAGGTTGCAAACGATGAAAACCTTGAGGAACCTGTGTTGATAGAAGGAGTCGGTGATGAAAAGGCGGTAGATGATTGACAGTGTTTTTAAGACACAGAAAATAGGTTCGAAGGGGGGAGGAGGGTTAATCTTTTTGTTCGCGCCCGCCTCCGGCGAATTTATGATGCGTTTTCCCTTCATAAATTAGGAATTAAAAAATGAATTTTGAAAAGATAGGTTATGTTTGAAGAGATTTTTGCCTTCCTTCGCCGCCCTATTTACCTCAGCGCGAACTTCACGAAGAGCGGTACGAACACCAGCGAAACGATGCTCATCAGCTTTATGAGGATGTTCAGGCTGGGCCCCGAGGTGTCCTTGCACGGATCGCCCACGGTGTCGCCCACGACCGCCGCCTTGTGCGCGGGGCTGCCCTTTCCGCCAAGCTTTCCGGACTCTATGTATTTCTTCGCGTTGTCCCACGCACCGCCCGAGTTCGCAAGGAAAATGGCCATCAAAAAGCCGCTTGCGGTCGCCCCTGCGAGAAGCCCGCCAAGCGCGCTCATGCCAAGCGTCATTCCCACGGCAACAGGCACTATTATCGCCATCAGCGAGGGCGTAACCATCTCGCGCAGCGCACCCTTCGTGCTTATGGCAACGCAGCTGGCGTAATCCGGCTTGTTCTCGTTTCCCTCTTCAAGAAGCTTGAGTTCCCGGAACTGCCTGCGCACCTCGTTGACCATTTTGTAGGCCGCACGGCCGACAGCGCCCATCGTCAGCGCACTGAATAGGAATGGCAGCATGGCGCCGATGAAGAGGCCCACCATTACGTAGGGATCGTCAAGTGCGAGGACCACCTTAGTGCCAAACGTCTCGGCCACCTTGATATATGTGAATATGAGCGCCAGCGCCGTCACAGCGGCCGAGCCTATCGCAAAACCCTTGCCCATCGCGGCTGTCGTGTTGCCGACCGCGTCAAGACCCTCGCACCGTTCCCTGACCTCTTTGCCCAGGTTTGCCATCTCCGCTATGCCTGCAGCATTGTCCGCAACCGGGCCGTAGCAGTCCGTTGCAAGGGAGATGCCAAGTATCGAAAGCATGCCCACTGCAGCGAGCGCGACTCCGTAGAAGTCGGCGACGGTATAGGCCAATATCATGGCCGCGCAGGTCGCAATCACAGGTATCGCGGTAGAGAGCATGCCGACGGAGAGGCCCTGTATTATGCCTGTCGCAGGCCCGGTCTGGTCCGCCTCCGCTATGCTCTGCGCGGGCCTCGACTTTTCAGATGTGTAATACTCTGTTGCAAGGCCTATCGTTATGCCTGCGACAAGGCCGCCGACGAGCGCCCAGAAGGGATTTAGCGTTCCGACCATGAACCACGTCGCAACGCCGGCGCCGACGGCGGTTATGCCTGCCGCGCCGAAAAGCCCGTTTCGCATGGCGCTGTAGATGTTGGCGTTCTTGCCGGTCCGTATGAGCGTTGTGCCTATTATCGAACCGAATATGCCGATGCCGGCAAGCACGAGCGGCAGGAGGACCCATGGGTCGTTCCACGAGAAGCCGTTAGACGACATCGCCGCGCCTACAGCCATCGAGCCGAGCGCCATAGTGGCAATTATGGAATCGACGTAAGACTCGAACAGGTCTGCGCCCATGCCCGCAACGTCGCCCACGTTGTCGCCCACGTTATCCGCTATGACCGCGGGATTGCGCGGGTCGTCTTCCGGGATTCCTGCTTCGACCTTCCCGACGAGGTCTGCGCCGACGTCCGCAGCCTTCGTGTATATACCTCCCCCGACACGGGCAAAGAGCGCTATCGACGAAGCGCCAAAACCAAAGCCGAACAGTACGTTCGTGTCGCGGAAGATCACGTAAAGGATGAAGACGCCGAGAATGCCGAGTCCGACGACCGTCAGCCCCATCACCGCGCCGCTGTTGAACGCAACGCGCAGCCCCCGGTTGAGCGATTCCTGCGAGGCCCTTGCGGTGCGGTTGTTGCTCATCGTGGCGACGCGCATGCCGATGTTTCCCGCAAAGCCGCTAAGGAAGGCGCCCACAAGGAATGCTATAGACGTCTGCCACGCCATCGAACTGTTCGGCAGGAAAGAGACGCCAAGCAGTATCAGGAACACGGCTGCGACGAATATCACGAGTACGCGGTATTCGGCAGAGAGAAAAGCCATCGCCCCTTCCTTTATCGCGGCCGATATCTCCTTCATGCGGTCCGTGCCGCCGTCGCTCTTTTTTATCTTCCACGCAAAAAGGCCTGCACACAGAAGCGCTATTGCGCCTGCGATTGGTGCTATTAGGTATATGCCTATCATTTTTGATCCCTCTAATCCATATCTAGATGCTCTAGACCTTTTTTGAAATTAACCCTCATTATTTAAATATGGTGATATTTAACCGACGATGTGGAGTTTTAGGTTACATTAAAAGTAATATGTTTACATTTTAATCAGAATAACGCAAAATAACTGACTGTTTGGATTATCCGACGTATCCTTCGAGGACCATCCGGTTATTCCCGCGCAGATGGATTACCGGACGTCCGGCATCGCGGCACCTCTTGCGCAGCGCGACGTCGCTCGTGGCGACGATTGCGCCCATCTCCTTTGCAAGATTGAATACCGAATCGTCCCCCTTGCCCCTTGACGGTATCACCTCGAAGCGGGCGACCATGCCAAGTGCCATCTTCGCAAGCGCTTTGGAGCTGCTGTTGCCCTGCCGGCACGCGATAAGAGCAAGCTCCTCGGCAATGGGCTCCGGCACCACGCAAATATGTTTTCCCAGAAGACGTAAAAGCTCGGACTCGAGATCTATACGAAATTTGAGCGATAGCATGATGGCGTTGGAATCCACTACCACGATGCGGGCAGGGTCCTGCAGGTCATCTTTCGAACTGGTCATGAAAATATCACGCCGAGACTATGCCGTAGCCGATAAGCCTCCAGCGGCCGCCGACCCTTCTCGAAATCGCGACGCGCTGGCCGTCGCTTGCGCAGACCGGCAGCTTCAGTTTCACTTCGACTGAATCGGGTTTCGTGTTGTTCACCACGCCGACCGTCGTTGCCGTGCCTATCGTAAGCATGAGCGGCTCACGCATCTTTATGGGCTCGACGCTCTCCTCTTCGGCTGCTCCGACTACGCGCTCTAGCAGATGGACTTCCATCGTGAACCCTTCGCGCATCGGGGGAAGCGTGCCCGGACGTCCTATGACGCGGCCAGCCACGCCGTCGGCCTTGGTTATCGACGGGTCAAGCGAAGTCCCTATGGCGAGAAGCCCGCCGGGATTTGCGCTCTTTAGGGACTTGCCGCCGGAGAATATGCTTGTGATCTTGGTCGTTATCGGTTCGTAGAACACCTTGCCGTGGCTTTCTACCTTGCGCCCGGGGCATATCTCTATCTCCTCGCCCACCTTAAGGGTGCCCTGGATGAGGGAGCCGCCGATGATTCCGCCGGTCAGCTTGTCCGGCGACGTGCCGGGCTTGTTTATGTCAAACGAACGGGCGCAATATAGTAACGGCGCCGCGCCCGGGTCTCTCTGCGGAGTCGGTATTATCTGCTGTATCGCCTCTACGAGAGTGTCGATGTTGACGTCGTGGTGCGCGGATATCGGGATGATCGGCGCGTCTTCGGCGCAAGTGCCTTCCACGAACTGCTTTATCTCGAGGTAGTTCTGGTAGGCCTTCTCCTCGCTGACGAGGTCTAACTTGTTCTGAACTATGACGATGTTCTTCGCGCCGACTATGTCAAGGGCCATCAGGTGCTCCTTCGTTTGCGGCTGGGGGCACTTCTCGTTTGCGGCTACAAGCAGCAGCGCGCCGTCCATTATGGCTGCGCCCGAAAGCATTATCGCCATCAGCGTCTCGTGGCCGGGCGCATCGACGAACGATACCACGCGAAGCAGTTCGCACTCTGAGCCGCACTTTGGGCACTTATGCGAAAAGGTGTAACATTCGGGACTGCCGCAGGTCGGGCATTTGTAAAAAGCGGTGTCCGCGTAGCCGAGTTTTATGGAGATGCCGCGCTTTAGCTCCTCGCTGTGCTCATCGGTCCATTTGCCGGAAAGGGCTTTTGTCAATGTCGTCTTGCCGTGATCGACGTGCCCTATCATGCCGATGTTCACTTCTGGCTGGCGAGGCATCTTACCAGTCATTATATCTACTCGCTCTTTCCTGCGGACAGGAGTTCTGCGACGGCCTTGGAGCCGTGCTTTGTAACCTTCATGTTGACCTGGACTATACCGAGCGTGACTGTGTTGCCGCGAAGGGTCTTGCGCATCCTGACGCCGTTGTCCTCCGGGTGGAAGCCTATGGAGTCGGACACGAGCAGCTTCTTGCGGGATATGCCCAAGACGTCCGGGCGCATGGCAAAGCCGTCCTTGTCGCTGCCGCCTGTCACCTGGAGCTTGTAGCCGGGGAGGCTTACGAATATGCCGTCGACCTCGTCGCCGATCTTCTTTCCGATGAGGCTGTTCGCGTGGTGTCCGCTGACGCTCACGTTGTATGATTTGCCGTCCTTGGGGTCGCTTACTACAACCTTGAAATCTACCATTTATTCACCTTCGATTCTTGGATATCGCTCTTGATTTTCGCCAGATGGGTCGTGCGCAGGCGGCATATTGCCAACTGATACAAGACCCCTGGAAATTCTTATCCGGTAATGGTTTACTATTTTAATAGTTTGTCCTTATCGAAAAGCTATTGAAGCGGCATCAACAGTTTTAGCAGCCACCAGTTACGGTTGACGCCCTTCGCAGTCCGTACTATGCCAAAGAACAGTTGCTGGAAGATGCCGATGAGCCGGTAAACCTTCCGGATGTGGCGGTATATCCCGGAATCCGTCATATGCTTGTTGAACCGCTGCACGAGGGGCTCATCCCACGCCGGGGCGTCCGCCTGCGAGAGGAACTCGGCGCAAATGGCCGCCTCCTGCAGGGAAGAGGATATCCCGGAACCTCCCGACGCCTCTATGAATCCGGCGCTGTCGCCTATCAACGCAAGGCCCGGAATCGCCATCGGCGGCTCGTGAAGCTTTGCGTTTGGGAGTTCGGTATAGTATTCCAGTTCGATCTTCGTCCCTTTCATCAGTTCGGAAAAACGCGGGTAATCCAAGACAAGCCGCTTCCAGACGCGCAGCGTTTCTTCCCTCGAGGGAATGTCGCACTTTTTGCAGAGACTCTCCGCCACGCGCGTAAACACCGTCATCCCGGTTTCGCAATGGCCGCTCTCGCGCGGGAATACGAAAATTACGGCAGGCGGAAATCGCGGCGCATAGTCCAGCATCCCCTGCGTTATGAAGAAGAATTCGAACCCGGGATAATCGCCGTTGAATCCCGATGCGAGCCGCTTTACCGTCGGCAGGTTGATGTGCCCGTAACAAACGCCCGACTGCCTGCCAAGAGAGCTGCCGTGGCCGTCGCACGCAAGAACGGTGCGGGCGTATATCCGCCCGCCTGGAGAAAGCTCCACGCCCCTGCAGACGCCGTCTTCGCCGATTAGCCCGCTCACCACCTTGCAGCCGAACCTGAAAGTCACGTCGGCGCCAAGCGCGTTTTCGTAAAGCCTGCATATGAATTCTTCCCACCGGAATACTATCGAAGGCGTGCTGCGCACGAAGTCTAATTGCTTTAGCGAGCAGGGGCTGTTGTACCTGCGCTTTTCGGTTGCGTGGAGCGAAATCGACTCCATGAATCCCTCGCCGAGGAGTTCGGTGAATATGGGGTGGTCGTGCACGGTTTCCCCCCTTGGCATCGGGCCGGGGTGCGCGGCTTTCTCGCATATGCAGACCGTCATACCCCTGCGGGCGGCTGCGATGCCTGCCGCAAGCCCGGAGGGGCCGCTGCCGCTTATCAGTATATCCCAAGGCCTGTTCGTGGTTCCGTATGCAGTATCATCCATCGCTACACTCCCTTTTTGGAGGGTTTTCGGGTTTGGCCATCGTTTTCGGTTAGGGGGTGGTCCAAAGAAAAATGAACCTCCCCGCAGCAAGCTACGGGGTATCTGGTGAGGCGCCCGCATGCGGGCGCCTTAAATTTTAGTCAACTTCATCTGCTTATATCCTTC
>PGXE01000056.1 GCA_002838935.1 Thermoplasmata archaeon HGW-Thermoplasmata-1
AGAAGGATATAAGCAGATGAAGTTGACTAAAATTTAAGGCGCCCGCATGCGGGCGCCTCACCAGATACCCCGTAGCTTGCTGCGGGGAGGTTCATTTTTATACCTCCCATACCTCTTTAACCCACAAAGCCCGATCCCCGAGAGCATCGGCGATGCGGCAATGAAAGATTGAACTGATGTAATCTATTGCCGAATAAAAACTTTGGCGCAGATTCGTTGACGTTTTCGGCACAGGTCCGGCGTCTTTGGCATTGCGGGGTCATACCAATACGGTTCTGCCCGCAAGGTCGCTTAGCCTGACTGCGTCGAGTCCGAAATACCCCCTGTAAACCAGATAGGGGCCTTTAGCGCCAAGCGATTCGCCGGAATACGCGCCGCAAGTGGCCTTTAGTGCGGGAATCTGCCAAAGCGGCTGCCGTAAGGGATAGCCATCAAGCAATTTCGGCGCGGAGATATCAATGCCGAGCATGTCGCCTATCAGCCCTTCGCAACGGCCGTGGTTTGCGGCAATCGCATTCCGGTTTGGCAAATTCGCCAATGAAGAGAGGAAATATTTCGAAGGTATCCTTTCAGCGGCCCCGGTAAGGCTTGCAATGCACAGTTCGGCGTTGCGCGCAAGCCGCCGCGACCCGTATGTCGCTACGCGGCAGTAGGCGTCGGCACCCTGTTCCACCACGCGCGTCGGCAGCCTCTCCGAGCGGGTCATGCCGACTTTGACCATATCGCCGTAGAACGCAAGATAAACGTCGTGCATGCCGCCGCATGCGGGATGGTCGCACAATTCGCCGTCGCAGCGCGGGTTGAATGCGCATTCCTGCAGCGGGAAAGACGAACAATTCTGGCATGCGGAGAACCCGGATCTTGGCGGTAAACCGCTTTTGCAAGGTTCGTATCCATTTTCGCCGAACCTGCCCGTGCACCGCTTCTCGCTGCCTACGCGCCAGTCGAGTCGTGCTCCCGGCGAGATGTCGATTTGGACGATAACTCCTTTCAACCGGTCATATGCCATCAGATGCGGCGAAAAGCCATCCCACCTCAGGCCGATGACGAGTAGCGCATCGTCGCAGAGCATAATCCGGCAGGGCGCACCGGTTTAATAAACTTTATATGGGGTTCAGTGAAAGTAATATCTGCAATCTGCAAAAGAGGGATGATATGAAAATGAAGACGTTTTGTTCAATGCTGGCAATGATTCTGATGCTGCTTCCGGCCGCGTCCGTTCTCGCGACCCCGGTAGCCACGGACGATACCGCGTATTCGTTGCTAGGACGGGTTTTCCCGGAAGCCGAATCCTGCGTAGGCTTCATTACGATTGACGAGTTCAGCGAAGGCATGTTCTACCTGCAGAGCCGCTACCCGGACAAGATAACGATAAACGTGCTTGGGACTTCGGCGGGCGGCCTTGACGTCTATCAGGTCGAGGTCACCGACAAGAATTCGCCGGTGCCTTACGACGAGCGCGACTTCCTCTTCTTCTCGCTGAGCATCCACGGAAACGAGCGCGGCGGCGCGGAAGGCGGATGCAGGTTCATAGAGGACATCGCCATGAGCGAAGAGCCCGAGATACGGGAAGCGCTCAAGAATTCCGTGATACTTTTCAACTTCCTCAATCCAGACGGCTGGGCGGCGGGGGATATAAGCAGGCTTGGACCTTTATATGACCGGGGGAATGCTAACGGCGTTGACCTCAACCGCAACTGGCCTGTGGTCGGCTGGATACCTGCGTCGCATACCCCGTTAAGCGAGCCGGAGGTGTCTGCCTGTTATGCGGACACGATGGCACGGATGAACGATAACTGCCAGAATTTCACCTACGGCGGCGATATCCACGGGATGCTCGATGCGACCGACGCGGTGGATATCATGATGCCTGCGGGCGAGTTCGATTTCAAAAAGAACTGGGTAATACGCAACTGCGCCGAGATACTCTACGACAACATGTGCGAAGGGCTGGTCAATGACAGCGAGATGGCCATGATAATGGATACGCTCGGCGTCGTTTCCCCCTGTATGTGGGGCACCTGCTGGGACGCCCTTGCTTATACGGACAGCGGATTTCTTGGCGACTGGATGACTCAGGATGTCGGCCTTAATGTGATAGGGCTCGACTTCGAGCTTATACTCAACCACTACGTGCCAAACAACGCGTGGTTTTTCCCGCTGGCACAACTGCACATAACCGCAACCCGCATAATACTAAGAACCATGCTTACGGAGTCCACCAAGAGCTACGAGCCGTGGCTTTCGCTTCCCGGCAAGGTGGGTTATATCCACAATCCGGCGACGATACCGCGCCAAGGCAGTTCGCTGTCAGGGGGCGAGGTCGCTTACAAAGCGACCTCGATGAGGTTCATGGAAGACCTCGACAGATATACCACGCAACCAGTGGAGCCGATAACCGTGAGCGAGATAATCTCCGGAAAGACGGTTCTCTCCACAGGTGAATATTCCTCGATAGTGATAATAAATGATTTCGTCAGCGGGAACGGGGCATACATCGATGCGTTGCGAAATTACGTCGGGGGCGGGGGAACGCTGCTTATCACAGACGGTGCGGCAAGACTGCTGCCCATTTTGGATATCTGTTCAAGCGACGGCATAATCGAGGAACTGAAGTACGCGGGCTACGTCGATATACTGGACTGGAACCACCCGCTCGTAAAAGACGTGCGCGGCGTGGCAAGGCAGACCTACGAACCGACGCCCATCGGTTTTAGCATACAGCAGGATTCCTGCCCTGTCTGGACCGTGAATCGGACTGCGTGGGAAGCAAAAGGCGGCAGTGTTGTTGCAACCACGGGCGACGGCATGGTCTCCCTTGGCAGCGTGAAGCTCGGCCTTGGGGAGATAGTCTTCTTTGGCGCAGCACTGCCAGACCCAAGCCAGGATGAGAACCACCCCTACGGGCTGTCGGACTACGCGCTCACCTACTCCGGGTACCAGATAATAACGAACGCCATCGGCGGAACCGTTGTCTGGGAGAATGATCGCGTGTGGGATGAAGGCCCGGATGACGACGGAGCAACGCCAAAGCGCACGCCCGGCTTCGAAGCGGTCTTCATCACGCTGTCCCTTACGGCAGTCTCACTCGCAGTATACCTAAAAAGAAGAAAACCTTAAGCGGAACGCGCAAATCCGCGACTGCCCGCATCTTTTTCCAATCTTTTTTCACTTAAAAAAAGCCGAGAGCGTTCTTTGAAAAGAATGAGGGCAGCTCTTCGATTTTAACCCGTTCCTGCCCCGTCGTATCCCTCTCCCTCACAGTCACGGTCCCGTCCTCAAGCGATTTGTGGTCGATGGTTATACAATAGGGCGTCCCGACCTCGTCCATCCTCGCATAACGCCTTCCGATAGTCCCGGATTCGTCGTAGCAGGTCTGTATCCCGAAGGAGCGCAAGGTGCGGTCTATTTTAAAGGCAAGCTCCGGCAGCCCGTCCTTTGAGACGAGCGGGAAGACGCCCGCCTTTATGGGCGCTATCGACGGTTTGAGGTGCGTCACGGTATAGGGTTCGCCCTCCTTTTCCCCCTCCTCGAAAGCGTGTTCCATTATCATGTAGAATATGCGGTCAAGCCCGTAGGAAGGCTCTATCACGTGCGGCACGAACCGTTCGCCTATCGTCTTCTCAGTCACCTTTTCGACGCGGTATGAATCCGAAGGGACAAGATACTTCTTGCCGTCTATATCGAGTTCGACGTCGCCGCACACCCCCTCGCCGTCCATTCCGTCGAGCGTAGCCTTCACCTTTGCGGCATCGCCCTTGAATAACGGCCCCATCTTTTTCATGTCTGGGATTATCCTTTTGCGCACAATCTCGCGCGGCTCGTCGTAGCGCCTCATTGCAGATAGGTCGCAGCCCGAGCTTTTCATGTGCGCCTCGACGTCGTATGCCGACCTGTCCGCTATGCCGACGCACTCCACCCAGCCGAACCGCTCGCTGTGTATCTCCGCGTCCCAGCAGTCGTTGGCGTAGTGGGCCATTTCGGTCGGAAGGTGCTGCCTGAAGCGCAGGAGCCCCTCTTTTATTCCGGCCGCAAAAAGGAACTCCTTTGTGAAGTTCATGAAATAGGCAAGCGCCTCGTTCACTATAACGCCCTTCGAAACCGCCTCGCCAAGCGTCATCCCGGTTTCGCGCCCCGTCGATGCCGGCACGAGTGTTATCATCTCATTTTTAACCTCGCAAAACCGCGGGTGCGTCTTTTCGAGCGGGTCGACGAATATCTCCGCTTCCATCATGCCGAATTCGCGCATCCGGAGCATTCCCTGCCTCGGGCTTATCTCGTTGCGGTATCCCCTTCCTAGCTGCACGCATCCAAAAGGCATCTTTTCCCTAAAGAAGCGGTAGAGGTTGCCGAAGTTGGTGAAGATGCCCTGCGCGGTCTCAGGCCGCAGGAAGCCCCGCCTGCCGCTTCCGGGGCCTATCTCTGTAGAGAACATCAGGTTCATGGGCGTCGCACCGCCAAGCTCACTCTTGCACTCCGGGCATCGGATTCCCCTTGCCGCTATCTCGCCGTCTATCGCAACGGCGTCAAGCGCGTCGGCTGCCCCCTCGTATCCCGATTCCTCAACGAGGTGGTCGGCCCTAAAAGAGGAGCCGCAGGTCTGGCATTTTACTAGAAGGTCGGTGAATTCGTCCACGTGGCCGCTCGCCTTGAGCACTTCGAATGGGGTTATGGCAGGGCACTCTATCTCCGCGCACCCTTCGCGCAGGACGTAGAACGAGCGCCAGAGGTTCTGTATGTTCCTCTTTATCTCGGCGCCAAGCGGCCCGAAGTCGAAAAGGCCTGCGGTGCCGCCGTATATCTCGAAGGCAGGGTAAACTATGCCCCTGCGCTTGCACATCATGAAAAGCCTGTCGTAAACGTCAGCCATAGAACGCACTCTCTTATGATTTGGATAAAAAAGTAATAACGTATAGGTTTTAAGACTTGGCGAGCCTAGATCAAGGCCCGCAGGAGATCGGTGTCGTATATCATGGAAACGAGTTTGTTGTTCTCGTCGACAACGGGAAGCTGGGTGATGTTGTTCTTTCGCATCTTTATAGCCGCTTCCGATATCGAGTTTTTCCTGAACACGCTCACCACGTTTCGCACCATTACCTCCTTGACCGTGACGTCGGGGAGTTTTATGTGGCTTGTCGCATAGTAAAGCCGCATCGTGTCCCTGACGCCTTCCCATGTCCAAGAATCCTCGTCGTCGCCCATGCCGAGTTCGCTCTGCGCGATTCCTTCGCGGATGTGGCTCACCTGCAGTATGTCCCCGTCCGTCACGACCCCTACGAGACTGCCTTCGGCGTTGAGCACCGGAAGGGCGTTGACGTCTGTTATCGAGATTATCGCCATAGCTAGAGATATCGGCGTCTCCTCGTATATCGGGACGCAGTTCTTTGTCATATAGTCGTCAACCACCGCTTTTTCATCTTTCGCGATAGTGCCGAGGATGTCGAGGGGACTCACTATGCCCACGAGTTCTTTCTCCTTTGTCACTACCGGAAGGCCGTGTATGCGGTTTTCGTGAAGGTACTTCGCAGCTACCGCAATGTCCTCGTTCGCCTCAATCGTGAACGGCTCGCTCGACATTATAAGCGCCAGCTGGTCTTCGTCGAGCTTCTCGAAAAGGTCGTTTCGCGTCACGACCCCGACGAGTTTCTTCGTTCCGGCCTTTACGACCGGCGCGCCCGAAACGTTGTGCCTCGCAAGCACCCTGATTGCGTCCTTCCTTGTGCCCGGGGCTTCCACTACTATCGGGTTGCCGCTCATTATCTCCTTGATTTTCACTGTCAAAACCCCCTGTGATTGCTTCTGATCAGTATGGGATTACTCCTTTTTGTCTTCGGGTTTTCGTATGACCATGACCGGGCATGGCGCGTGGTGCACAACGTCTTCGGTGACGCTGCCAAGGAACAGCCTTCCAAGCCGGGTCTTGCCCCTTGTCGATATGACGATAAGGTCGTTCTTTGTCGCGAAATCCGCTATTTCGTCAGCCGGCCTTCCCTTGAATATGTGGGTGTGCAGTTCAACGGAAGCGTTCTTCGCCATGTCGCGCACCTTTTCGAGGATGCGCCTCGCTTCGCTTTCCAGTATGCTTTCGAGATCCACTATCAGGGAATCCGGAGGCACGGATGCGAAGGCGGCGGTGTCGACAACGTATATGGCGTGGGCAGAGACCTTCAGAAGCTTGGCCAGGCTGATTCCTTTCTCAACTGCGAAAAGGGCGCTTTCCGAACCATCGGTCGGTATCAATATTCTTTCGAACTCCTTCATGTTTAGTCCTCCTCTACTATCGAATGAAAGCCGTTTTTTGCATTCTCAGGGAGAAACGACCACAGTATCGAGATTTCTCTCTACCACTATATAATTTGCTCCCCGGACGGGATTTTGAAATGGGGCATCCGGATTTAAAACTTTCCTAGGGCGGGCGCATATCATATAAAGCACCTCCTCGACGGAGAGGTTCCACTTCGCCATCGCGTGCGCCGCCTCGGCGAGGATGTCGGGCTCAAACAGCATGGCGTTGTCCGTTCCAAGCATCACTTCGACCCCCGCATCCAGCATTTCGCATAGCGGTGTCCATATGCCGAAGAATTCGTTCGAGCGCGGGCAGACGACAACAGGCACTCCCGCCGTCGCCAGCTTGCCGAAATCATCGCGCGTGCCTTTCGCCATGTGGACTAGAAAATCCGGCATTAATGCAAGTATGAGGTCTATATCCTCTCTCACGCGTTCGCTCGCATGAAGCGCAAAGAGCTTTCCAGAGCGCTTTGCGTGGTCCGCCACCTTCTGCAATTCATCGTAATCCCAGTCGCTCATGCTGCTTATCCCTATGCCGTCGGCAATCTTGAGTATGCCTTCGAGCTCGCAGACATCGTAGTTCGTGCCCGCCGGCCTGCCAAGGACAAACGGCGCCGTGGAGAATCCGCTTGCCGCATCGAGAAGCAGCGCCGCCCCCTTTCTTCCCCCTTCCCGAAAGTCGCAGAACGCAGCCGTGCCCCTGTTTTCCATCAGGCCGATGCACTTTTCGATCCCATTGGTCACCTCGTCGTCTCCGGCCTCCGCGAGCAACCGGTGCTTGAGCCCGTGCGGCGGTGCAACAAGCTCCATTATGTCGCGCGGCAGTTCTATTCCCCTTTCCGCTATGAACGCATCGCCGACGTGGGTGTGCATGTTGATTGGCGGGGGGATTATCAATACGCCGCTTCTGTCCGGCTTGTCTTCCGTTTCGCCCGGATGCACTTCGAGAATTCCGTTTTCGAGTGCGGCAAATCCGGGTGCGAGCCTTTTTCCGTCGAACACCTCTCCGGCAAAGAGTTCCATGCGTTACGAAAGCGCTTAGCCGTTTAATGCTTTTTCCGCCCCCTCAGTTAAGCTTTTCAACCCATTGACAAATCCGGTTCCGATAAAATGGGCGTGGACCTAGGCGCACTTTGCGTAAAGCGGGAGGCCAAGCTCTCCGACTTCAGCGGCAGGGTCGTCGCCATAGACGCCTTCAACACGCTGTACCAGTTCCTGTCCACAATACGCCAGCCCGACGGCACGCCGCTAAAGGACCACCTCGGCAGGATAACGAGCCACCTCGCGGGATTGCTCTACAGGACGGTGAACATAATCGAGGCCGGTGTCAGGCCGGTATACGTCTTTGACGGAAAGCCGCATCCGCTAAAGGCCGGCACGCTAGAAGGCAGAAGGGCCGCGAAGGAGAAGGCGCTAATAGAATGGAACGAGGCGCTGGAAGCAGGCGACCTCGAACGGGCGAAGTCCAAGGCGCAGGCGACCTCTCGGCTGACAGGCGAGATGGTGGGGCAGTCAAAGGAGCTTCTGTCCGCGCTCGGGCTTCCGCACATACAGGCCCCCGGCGAGGGCGAGGCCCAGGCGGTCCACCTCGTAAGGCGGGGAGACGCCTGCGCATGCGCTTCGCAGGACTTCGACGCCATGCTCTTTGGCGCGCCCCTGCTTTTGCGAAACATCGCGATAGGGGGCAAGAGGAAGCTTCCGGGCAAGAACGCCTACGCCGACGTCGAGCCCGAGGTAATCTCGCTCGAAGAGACGCTGTTATCCCTTGGCATAACGCGAGAACAGCTTGTGGATGCGGCGATACTCATCGGGACGGACTTCAATACAGGCATAAGGGGAATCGGGCCGAAGAAGGCGCTCAAGATGATAATCGGGAACGGCTCGCTCGAATCCGCGATGCCGGCAATCGAGGGGGACGAGAAATACCGCGAGCACCTCAATGGCATATCCGATTACGGCGAGATAAGGCGCATATTCCTGAATCCTGACGTCACCGACGACTATTCTCTTGAGTGGGGCGCGGTCAACGAGGGGCGCGCCGTGGATATGCTTTGCGGTGAGTTCCATTTCTCAAAAGAAAGGATTGTCAAGGCGGTGGAGAGATTTTCGGACTTGAAGAAGCGCTCTGGGCAAAAGAGCCTTTTTGAATTTTGAGATTGGCGGGTTTTGGAGAAGGGTTGAAAAGGTAGGGAAACGATGTTTGATCACTGAAAAAGAGGTGGGAATTGATTTCAAGAATCTACTACCGGTTTGTGTCAAATTGCCCGGGTTTTGCACGCTGTTTTTTCAGTTCATTCAGTCGTTTTATTGTTATATCTAGATATTCGGATTGTTTATCTATTCCGATATATCTGCGACCAAGAAGGTGGGCGGCTATTCCGGTTGTGCCGGATCCGTTAAAAGGGTCAAGCACCAAATCCCCTTCGTGCGAAGAAGCAGCAACTATTCTTCTCAAAAGTTGCATTGGTTTTTGGGTTGGATGAACGCCATGTATTTTTTCGTATTGTGAGGTAAGCGGTATGCT
>PGXE01000057.1 GCA_002838935.1 Thermoplasmata archaeon HGW-Thermoplasmata-1
TTGCTTGAAAAAGGAACCAGAATGCCACCAGTGTCAGCGGGTGGTATTTTAGAAAAAAGTTGCAATATTAGCTAAATAGGTTGCGGGTCGGCCTCAATTACTGTTTGTAATCCAAAATTCACTCCAACAAAAATCGTCGCAATGAACAAACATGAAATCAAAACACTCGTTACTCGCCTGCCACTGATCGAATCCGAATTTCCCATTTTATCATTCTAATTGATAATCTATCACTATTTAAATCCTCTTGCACATCTCAGTGCATTCAAAAAATACCGTGCGCCACAAAAAGTGGCAAAAAACGGGTCGAAAAAAGAACTCGGTAATCAAACTAATTTCACTTCCTCGATTTCGTCGCCGTCCCAGACGAACTTAACCCTCTTTCGCCCGGCCAGGTAACCTTCATCCCTCATACGCTGCAAAACCGAGCCTGCGATGAGGGGAAGCCCTATCGTCGCCTCTACGTAAACTGTCGCCTTCGTCGCTTCACGGTGCAGTTTTCCCCACGACTGCGCCTCATCCAGCGTCGAGCCCGAAAGCCCGCCGTCGTGCGGCGTGGCGCTCGTTATCTGGAACGCGTATTCGTGGCCTTCGCAGCCGTAGCCGAGAACCTCCGCGATCACCTCCACGTCGTTTATGTAGTTCTTGGGCGTGCCGCCGCCGACGTAGATGACGCCCGTCTTCCCGGATTTGGCCTTCACCTGCGTGAGTTCGTAGTTGTCTCTTATCGGGTCTATCGTCATCTTCGGCTTTCCCTTGTTCCTTGCGTAATACTCGGTAAGGCCTATGCCGATGGAGGAGTCGTTTAGCGCGGGCACGAATATCGGGACACCGTGCCTGTAGGCGGTTCCAAGTATCGAGTTCGGATCGCGCTCCGCCGCCTTTTTGCCAAGGAAAAAAAGGAACTCCCTCGTGGAATAACCCCTCGGCTCGAGTTCTTCGGTGAGCGTCCCTATAAGGGAGTCCGTTTCCCTGAATTTTCCCTCGTCGACGTAGGTGTCGTATATCCGGTCTATGAAATGCTCCCGCAGGAGCAGGTTGTCCGCCTCCGGATGGCCGCGATAGTGGTTGTGGCCGAGGGCCTGATAGAAATCCTGATACATTATGGCGCCGGTGGACACGAGGCAGTCCACTATGCCCCGCTCGATCATGTCGCGGATTATCTTTCTCATGCCGCCTGCGATGAGCGCCCCGGAAAGCCCCATGATTATCGTCGGCCGCGTAGCGTTTTCTAACATATTCTCGTATACAGATACGCATTTGCCTATGTTGCGCGACTGGATGGACGAGTGTTTCATGGCCTCGACCAGTTCCGAAACCGTGTTTATAGAGTCAAAATCGATCTGCCTTACCGGTGTTGACAGGAGTTCATCGCGGGTTGGTGTTTTCATCTATTTTTCCTCCATTGTAAAACGTCTGCGGCGCGTTTTGCACGGCCGACTATGGTTAAAGCGCTTTTCAAAGCTACTATCCGGATTTACCTGTCGGTTTTAAAATTTTTTGTGGCCGGAAAATTTCATTAGGTTCTTTCGTATTCCAAACATCATGCGACGTTTCGAATGCTCGGGATGCGGATGGTGCTGCAAGAACTTCGTGTTAAAGCTGCCGATACCGGAATCCGCGGGCTGCGGCGGCACGGTCTCCGTTTTAAATCCATTGCGGCCGCGCGCCTTTCCCATCAACGAGTACGACTTTGGCCGCCTTAAGGCGAACCCCTGTTTCGAATCGGAGAGCGTTGCGCCTTCCGCAGGAATATACGACTCCATTAGCGGGAAGACGCTCGTCGTCGCATGGACGTTTGTCGATTCGTCCTGCAGGTATTACGACAACGGCTGCACGATATACGAAAATCGCCCATCCGCCTGCCGCGCCTACCCACTGCTAGATTCCAACCGAAACGGCCTGCGGCCGCTGGTCGGTCATTGTCCTGCGGTTTTGCCGGAGCAGGTCGAATTCGCCCCATCTTCGCTTGATCGGGACGGCGAGTTCGGTTCGTTTTTGGAAGGTGCGTGGGGGGAGCAGTACGACGAAGAGCGCTTTGGCAGGGAATTCCTTGCGAGAACAATCGATATAGCGTGCGAATTGGATGCAAAAGGAGTCATAAAGCCGCAGGCGGAGTTTCCGGGCGGGGGCCGCACGAGCGAATGCGTTCCGTTTTACAAATATGCCCAAAGCCATGGTTGGCTGCCAGGGAAATTTCTTGATGAGCTCGTCAATGGGCGATATGGCCAGCTAAAATAGCATTTGAATAAAGAATCCGGCTTACAGATGGTTCGCAAAAGAGCGTTTGAGCCTTTTTGCGGCTGCGTGGGGGTTTTCCGATGCGATCGGTTCTAGAAATCGGCTTCCTCGAATTCCCCGTGGTCTTCCCTGGACGCGTAGGATTCGTCTCTTTTTTTCTTGTAGTTCGCTCCCACGTAGAGGCGTATGCATTCCCCGTTCTCGTAGAAGTCGCACTTGTCGCAACATTCTCCGGGGGTTTCGCAAACCTCGTAATGGAGGCACCTGAAACAACACTTAGGCATCTTTACCTACTCCTGCTTGCCTGACCGACATTGGAAATCACTATTTAATCGTTACGCCGATATCTGACAAAGCCTATAAGGACATCCAATATAAAAAAGTTGTCGTTTTTTCGGTGAAGCCGGATGAGGGAGGGAGTTCTATTTTTAAGACAGCCGGCGATATTCACCCGATAGCATGTCCGACAAACCGATTCTGCAATTGGCTTTGGATCTTTTGAACCTCGAAAACGCGATTGCGATAGCCGAAGAGGCAAAGGAGTCCGTGGACTGGATAGAAGCCGGGACGCCGCTCATAAAAAGCGAGGGCATGAACGCCATAAGGCAACTCAAGCAGAGATTTCCCGACAAGGTCATAGTGGCCGACATGAAGACCATGGATACCGGTGCCTTCGAAACCGAAATGGCCGCAAAAGCCGGCGCAGACGTCGTGTGCGTTCTCGGGGCAAGCGACGACAGCACCATAGAGGAGGCGGTTAGGGCTGCCCGTCGTTACGGCGCGAAGATAATGGTCGACCTCATAGGCGTGGCCGACAAGGCAGGGCGGGTTGCGCAGGCAAAGAGCCTCGGAGCCGACTACGCCTGCTTCCACCTTGGCATAGACGCCCAGATGCGCGGCGAATCCGCGATAGAGCAGTTGAGGCTGGTTGCAAGTTCGGCTGAACTTCCGTTGGCTGCGGCGGGCGGTCTCAACAGCGAAACCGTGGCGGACGCCATAGGCGCGGGCGCCTCGATAGCGATAATCGGCGGGGCTATAACGAAGGCGGAGGATGTCGCCGCTGCGGCAAAAATGATAAGGCACGCAATGGACAGCAAAACGTTAGTCCGGACAGAGTTCTTCAAAAAATACTCGGCATCCGAGCTAGTGGATGCGTTTTCGCGCGTTTCGTCACCCAACGTCAGCGATGCGATGCACCGTAGCGGCGCAATGTTCGGCATACGCTCCATTCGCCCCGGATTCAAGATGGCGGGCCGCGCGTTCACGGTGTCGACAAAGGACGGGGACTGGGCAAAACCTGTCGAGGCGATAGACCGTGCCGAGAAAGGCGACGTTCTCGTGATAGACGTGAGCGGCGGCAAAACCGCGGTCTGGGGGGAGCTTGCCACATGGAGTGCGAAACTCAAAGGCATTGCAGGGGTCGTCATAGACGGGGCTGCGAGGGATGCGGACGCGATAGCCGAGATAGGGCTGCCGCTATTTTCAAGATATGTGGTGCCGAATGCGGGAGACCCCAAAGGGCTTGGCGAGATGGGTTGCGAGATACGTTGCGGCGGCCTTTCGGTGCGATGCGGCGACTGGATAATAGGCGACGATTCGGGCGTGGTGGTGGTACCGCAAAACGAGGCTACGGAGATAGCGAACCGCGCCGTGGACGTGATGGAGCACGAGAACCGGCTAAGGGAGGAGATAAGGCGCGGCGATTCCCTTTCCAAGGTCCTGAAACTCAAGAAGTGGGAAAAGGTCATAGGTTAAAAACCAATGCCCCCTCAGTTTTTCTTTTTATCCTTGCCATCGACCTTGCCCTGTTTTTTTCTTGTCGCATAGGCAACGGCCGAAGGTATACCTACGAAAAATCCCAAGATAACCACGATGAACGTGGTTGCGAGGGCTATGACGAGCGCCCTGTTCGTGACCGATGCGAGGTAGCCTTCGGTGAGCGGATGGTCGCTGTCCTTGTTATTAATCTGTATGCTGAGCCTTTCGCTTTTGGCCACGTTCCATTTGTTGAAGTATTCGAAGGTGTAGCCTTTCGGGAGGGTTATATCCGTCCGAAACGCCCAGCCCGGCTGCATCGGTATCAAGAGTATCTGTTCGTAGGCCATGGAGCCAAAAAAGCCTTTTGCGCTTGACCCGCCGCCCATCATTTCATCCAATAACCCCTTATCTTCGCCAAGCGGATTTATTCCCCCAGACTCCGAAAGCAGGTCCGAAAGCAGTATGGGGCAACTGTAATGAATCTGCGCGGCGGCATTCAACGTTATCGGCGGTTCGCGCGGATCGGGATCCCCTATCAGGACATCGATTATTGTGAGGTTCTCCCACTTGAACACTACGTTTGACACCACCGCGCCCGGAAGGGACTCCTCTATCCACTGCGCGACGGCAACCTCCTCGTCGTGTGCGAAGGCGTTCAGTAGGGGCGTCATCAGCGTAGCCCGGTAAACGTCGGCAGGAAGGTAGATCTTTTCCGCCCAAGACGCGTTCTCGGACATGTTATACCAATCCTCGCCGGACATCAGTTTTTTTATGCGTTCTACGCAGAGCACCCTGATTTCGAGCTTTAGGATTACGTTCAAGTCCACCTCTACCCGCCCCTTGCCGACAGGTATGCCGAGAACGCCGATATCTATCTTTGAAATATCTAGCGCGAGAATTATGTCTATCTCTTCTCTTGTGAAGTTCAGGCCGACGAGGGAAACCGCCTCGTTTGCCACGATGGTCAGCGTCTCATCGACGGCGCCTACGGCGTCTTTAACAAGTCCGATTGCGGGATCCGTGATATTGTCATCCCTGCCGCCCTGCGTCGTCGTGGGAAGCAGCGCAATGTCGTTTGTAAGTTTCGCATCGTCCTGCGGGACGGCGGTTGGCGCTGCACCAGAAAAAGGTATAATTATCAGTATCGGAATAACGAACAGGGCCGCAAGTGCCAGAACTGTGATCTTTGGACTGTGCCGCATCAAATAAAAGTAGTGTCTTAGTCTCTATTTAATTTTTGTTGTTGTATTGTTACTATATCCTATACTTTTCCTATTTTATAGTCAAAGGTATAAGTAGCGGGATTTATAGTCAAAGGTATAAGTAGCGGGACAAATATGCCTTCGCCATAGTTGAGGAACTGCGAAGCAGTTCCGAAATAGGGCGAATGTCGAAGCGAAAGCGAAACATTCCGCCCGTGTCGAGGAACTGCGAAGCAGTTCCGAAATAGGGCGAATGTCGAAGCGAAAGCGAAACATTCCGCCCGTGTCGAGGGATTGCATAGCAATCCCGAGAGAGAACGAATCACAAAAGCGATTCTGTTCGTAAGTTATGGTTGAGGGATTACGAAGTAATTCCGAAATAGAACAAATTGCGTAGCAATTCTGTTCGTGACGTTTAGACCGTCCAAAAATTAACGTCCGTAACTATTAGACCGAAAGAGGTTAAATAACGACATGCCGATGCGGTTGCCGGTGAAAACGTGGTATATGCGATTTTCAGGATAGAACCCTCCAACGCCGCGAAGATAAACGATGTTCTAAAGGACGAACTCGCAAACCGCCAGTCCGTGCTGACCCGCGATGCCGGGTCTCTTGGCATGGACGGCAACGCGCTTTACTTCAAGGTGGAAGGCAGCGAACAGGGCGTTGAACGCGCGGCGGAAATACTCAAGGAGAACGGCGGCGGCGTAAAGATGCCCGAATCCGAAGCTGCGGCAATAAACCGGAAGATAATCGAAGAGGAAGAGAATGCGGCCGATGGCATGGGCATGATATTCGGCTGACCCGATTCAACCTTTAAAATCTCGATTTTATAATCGATTCCAGTTTTGAAAGCACGTCCGCAGGGTTCTTGCCGATGAGCCGTATCATCGGCTCCTTGCCATCGTCGCCCGCATCCCATATGACGTCGGGCACGAACCCAAGCCGCCCGCAGGCGTCGGCGGTGCCCCACTCCATCGACGAATCCGCGTCCTTCGGCTGTTCTTTTCTGTTGAAGTTTCCTATCGATAATCCGGCCTTTTTGCACGCTTCGAGGTTCTTCTCGCCGTAGCGCACGTTTAGCGCGCATCTCTTGTCAGGCTCCCTTGCCATCGCGGCAAGCGCTATCGACGCCACGTGCTTGGATGCGCCGAAATCCGCGCCGCCGTAAAACGACGCGCATCCCTCTTCGCAGCGGCTAACAGATATCCGTCCGTTCAGCGCGCAGACGTCTCTGTGGCCGGCCGCCCCGTTCAGCGCGTAGGCAAAGTTCATCCCGACCTCGGCGACGAGTTCGGCGCGTAAGCTACGAAGCAGCCTTGCCGCAGCCTGAGACAGTTCGTCCCACGCGCAAAACCGCTTCGAACCGCATTCGAGCAGCACGGACGCGGGCGGCAGGAAGAGCCCGCCGCAATCGGAGTGATTTAGCACGTCGACCCCTTTTCCGGGAGCGTAGCCGTTCTTTATCATCGACCAAAGCACCCTTTTGGAGAGCGAGACCGCTTCTTTTAGAACCATGCCCCGTGCGAGGTACCCGGTTATAAGCGCGGATAGAGTGCAGCCGGAACCGTGCGCCTTTTTGTCTTTTATGCGCGGCAGGGTAAATGTGTAGAACTCTCGCCCGTCGAAGAGCGTATCCTGCGCCGTCGATTCGTCGCCGCCCCCGAAGTGCCCGCCCTTTATGAGCACGTTCCTTGCGCCCAGGCCGTGCAGTTTACGGCACGCTTCCCGGATGTCGTCTTCGCACCTTATCGCAATTCCGCAAAGCGATTCCGCCTCCGGCACATTCGGAGTCACCAGGTAGGCGTGCGGCAGGAGCTCTTCTGCAATGGCCTTTGCGAGGGCGTAGCTTCCGCAGCCCGAGAGGCTTGCACCCGTGGTTGCGGCAAGGACGGGGTCGACTACGAGCGTCAATCCGAGCTTTGCCGCCTTTCTGGCAACGAGCTTTACCATTTTGGGCGAGTGCAGCATTCCGGTCTTCGCAGCGCATATCTCGAAATCCGCGGCAAGTGCATCGATCTGCCTTTCGACTATCTCCTTCGGTAGTTCGAATATCCCGCTAACGCCAAGGGTGTTCTGCACGGTTGCGCAGGTAAGGACCGTTGCGGGATGCACGCCGCACGCAAGGAATGCCGCGACGTCCGCATCGATGCCTGCGCCGCCGGACGGATCGTGGCCGGCTATCGACACGGCGACCCTTTTTCGTTCTACGATTTTATTCATGCTTTCGTGAATGCCTGGTCGGGATTTATAAGCATCGTAACGGGTCTTTCCGCGTAGAAATGCCGGGTGCCGCTTTATTTATCAATCCTTGGATTGTTTAAAGAACAGACAATAAAACTATTAAAGGGGAACAACATATCACTATTTGTGACACGCAGAGGGGTAGCGGCTTTTTATATCTCCTCACCACCCTCCACAACCCCCCACAAAAACCCCTACCCCTCGCGGTTCGTCACCTGTCGTTTTTGATGGATTTCGTGCAACAAGGGTTATAAACAGATTGGTGATTGCGGCTCTTGTGACCCACAAGGGGATAGAGCTTTTGTCTCTCTCCTTCTGGCCGCATTCGACGTTTTTTGCGTTGGATGCGGCAGGATGTAAAGCATGTCCTTACGCCAAACCACCCTCCACACCCCCACAACTCTATCCCCTGTGTTCAGTCACTAAAGCCGTATTTTTATATCCCCTTTCATGGAGTTCGTTCTCAGTATCTCCTTTCCCTGCACGGAATCAATCTTGACCCTCAACTCCCCTCTGGAGGAGACTGTCCCGACGAGGACCGGCTCGCCTTCAAGAAAAACCTCCGCCTCGCGCCCTGCGTATTCCGGCTCCAGAACGAGTATCACGCTCTTTTTCGATTTGCGGATTATCGGTATTATCTCGTTTTTCTTCGTTTCCTTCTGTCTTTTCGCCCGCGGCCGATCTGCGAGGGTCTCCACGTCTATCGAGAGGCCCAGTTCGCGTTCCAGCCTGCTTATGGTCGAGCCGCCCTTGCCTATTATGTGCCCGATTTCCTCTTCGTCGACGTAGATGCGGGCGGAGTTGGGCGAGAGCATCTCCACCTCCACGTCGCCGTTGAGGTAGTTGCGTAGTTTTTCCAGCACGTGGTGTTCCGCTATTTTTTCCATCCCGCTCTTTCCCGCCCCCGCAGCCGCCACCTGCACGGGCATGACCACTATCTGTTCGCCGTAGGTGTATATCTCGTAGAGGTCCTCTTTCGTGGCGAAATCCTTTACGAGTATCACCGGTCTTGCCAGGTCGGCTTCGGTCATCCCAGAAGGCACGCGCACCGTGAAGCTGAGTTCGAGTATCTGCTGTATCTCGCCTTTTACGATGTGTATGACCGTGTCCACTACCTGAGGTATCATGCCGAGTTCGACCCTTCCGATGAGCCTCTGTATGGCGTCTATCGCGCGGTTGGCGTGGGTGACCCCTATCAACCCGACGCCGGCAAGGCGCATGTCGGCAAATACCTTGAAGTCCGCGGTCTTGCGCACCTCGTCGTAGACCACGAAATCAGGGCGGACGAGCAGCAGGATGTCGCCTGTCAGCTCCATTTCGTGTTCGAGCGGGGCATACTGGGTTATCTCGTCTGTGACCTGCAGGTCGCGCGGCGACTCCATCGTCTTGACTATCGCATTCTTCAGGTGCAGGTATTCGGCCACAGCCTGCGCGAAGGTGGACTTGCCGCTTCCCGGAGGACCGGACACGAATATGCCCCTATGGTAATCGGTGAGCCGCTCTAAAACCTCCTGCGGCAGCCCGTATTCCTCCAGGGATAGCCGCGCGACAGGCCTTACCGCCGTTATCTCCACCCCGTCGCTAAAGGGCGGCCGGGCAATGCTTATGCGCATGTTGCCAAGCTGCACCACAGTCGCGCCCCTGCGCTCTATCTCGATGAAGCTGTTCCTCTCCCTCTTTGCCGTCTCTATTATCTCGCGGCTTATATCGAGCAGTTTTTTGTCGTCAAGAGGCGCCATGTCGAGCCGCTCGAGCCGCATGCTTCCCGGCGTACCCTTCTTCACGCGCGGAACGCAGTTCTCCTTGAGGTGGACGCTCATCGTGGTCTCGTCGAAGAATTCCAAGAGCTGCAGGTCGCGCACCTCCTCGCGCACCGGCTCGATGTAGGTGACTTTCAGCCCCTTCGCCTTTGCCACCTCCGACTGCACCCTGTCGCTTGTGAAGAGCGTTGCCCCGCTTTTTTCAGCCATCTCGCGTATCTTTGAATCGATTGCGCCAAGATGCGCGTGTTCTATCTCGGAAGCGGTCGGCCGCTCTCCCATGAAGTGGACCGATATCTTCCCCTTTTGCGAGAGGGTGTTGAGTTTGGCGAGTTCGGAGAGACCGGAAAAACCGGATTCAAGGCCCCTGTTCGCTTGACTTTCGAGTTCTGCGACGACGGCTTCGTGGATTATTATGTCCGCACCGTCGAAGTTGCCCCCTTCGACAAAGGTCGTCACCCTTCCGTCCACTATCACGCTCGTATCCGGAACTATCTTCATCATTCACACCTTCCTGAAATTTCCGTTCCCTTTTTCCCGCCCGTGTCCCCGCAGGTTCCGGCCGGTTTTTTGTTCATTTCGCAAACCTTGCGCGCGAAGGTGATGTAACCCGTGTGGCCGAGCATGTCGAAGCTTGGCCTCGTGCCGCGTTCGCCCACCACCATCTCCCGCTGGATATTCTCTACGGTCATTATCTCTATGAACGGCAGGGCTCGCATCCTCGACACCGCTGCCTCGACCTGCGAGATGAGCGGCGAATAGGTGCACAGGTAGCCGCCGGGCCGCAGCGCGTTCCATGCATGCTCAACCGCGTCCGCAGGCGAAGGCACGTCGAGTATCACGGCATCAAGGTTGCGCTCGTCCATTCCTTTCGTCACGTCGCGCAGGTTGAACTCCACGAGCTTATCAAGCCCTGCACTCTCAAGGTTTTCTTTCGCCCAGTTCATGAAGTCTTCCCGGATTTCGTAGGAAACGACCTTGCCGCCCGGCGCCACGGCCTGAGCGAGCGAGATTGTCAGCGCCCCGGAACCTATCCCTGATTCGAGTACGCGACAGCCTGCGGTTATGCCGCAGCCGTGTATTATCTGCGCCGCATCCTTGGGAAGGATTATCTGCGCCTTCCTGCGGACAGTCGAATACTTGTCGACAGCCGATGCAGGCAGGACGTAGAACTCCTTTGCGCCGAGCTTCACCTTAAGCCCGTACTCGCTGCCTATGAGGTTGCCGGTGTTCACTATGCCGATGCCCTTTATCTTGTGAGTGTCGTGCCTGACCGCCTTTGCGAGGTATTTCCTTCCTTCCACGTCCGCCTCGACGAGAGTCAAAAGGTCGCCTTCGACGACTCTGGCCCTGCTTTCATCCATGATAACGAATATGCGCCTGCCGCTAAAAGTGTTTTTGTAAAATGATGCCTTTTGGGAGGAAATCCTATTGGTGCAACGCGCCCGATTTCGGGCGGGACTGCCGTATTTTTGGCGGATAAGCCAAGGCATCAGGAGGATAAATCCGGCGTATGACCGGAAGCGACCGCATTCGGGAGAGAGAATCCAAACAATTTAAAACCCCAAAGCAGATGTATAGTTCCCGTTGAGAAATATGACGCAAAAAAGCGAAAATCTTGGCGGGAAAGTTGTTTTGAATGACTGTGTCATTGCCAGCGGAAAACCCGCAAATAAATCCAAATACATAGTCGTTACGGGCGGGGTCATATCCGGCCTTGGAAAGGGAATCACCGCCTCTTCTATAGGGCGGCTTTTGAAGTGCTCCGGCCTGAACGTCACGGCAATAAAGATAGACCCCTACCTCAACTGCGATGCAGGCACGATGAACCCGTTCTTCATAGCCTCGCAGTATCACCCCGAATTCAATTCGAGACCGAACCGTCCATCCCCGCTTTTCAGGGGGCTGGTAAAGGCTGCGCTGGGTAAAAAGCCGGACCTTTAAGGTCTACCTGAATCTTATCGTTTCCAGATTCTTGAGGGCCACCGTTTCTATGCCGTATTTCCGGTACATCGACGAGGCGAGGTCAAGGCACTTGGACTCTTCTCCGTGGCACAGTACGAGCCTGTCGGGGATTGGCTCCATTTTCGTTATATAGTTCACGAGCTGCCGTCTGTCTGAGTGGCCGGAGAATCCGTCGCAGGT
This sequence comes from Thermoplasmata archaeon HGW-Thermoplasmata-1, assembly GCA_002838935.1. GTDB lineage: Archaea > Thermoplasmatota > E2. The sequence goes on from PGXE01000057.1 coordinate 11,351, forward strand.
CACGGTATCCAGGTTTATGCGTATGTTCTCCGGTTTTGTGACGGAGCCGAGATTCATCTCGCGCATCCCCTTTTGTATCTTGCGCCCCGTCGTCCCTTCGGCCTGGTAACCGACGAATATGAGCGTGTCCTTCTCGTTTGGCGACCAGTGCTTGAGGTAATCCATTACCGGTCCGCCGTTGAGCATGCCGCTAGTGGCAAGGACCACGCAAGGCGTAGGGTCGTCAAGTATCTTCGAGCGCATCTCGTAAGAGTCGACGCGCTGGAATATCTCCGAGAGAAGAGGATTCTCGCCCTGATGGAATATCTGCCCCTTCAATTGGGTGTTGAGGTATTCGGGATAGGCGGTGTGTATCGCCGTCGCCTCCCATATCATGCCGTCGAGGTAAACCGGGGTTTTGGGTATCTGCCCTGTCCTCATGAGCTGTTCAAGGACTATCATGACCTCTTGGCTTCTTCCGACGGCAAAGACCGGTATCAGCACGTGGCCGCCGCGCGAAAGCGTTCTCCCTACGAGATCCTTTATCTGGTCGCTTGCGTCGTTTCTCGACGGCTGGAAGTCCTGGCTTGCGCCGTAGGTGGACTCCATGACGACGGTTTCGACTCTTGGGAAGCGGTTGTGGGCTGGGTTGAAAAGCCATGTGCGCTCGTACTTCATGTCCCCCGTGAACAAGATGTTATAGAGGCCGTCGCCGACGTGGAAGTGGCACACGGCGCTTCCGAGGATGTGGCCAGCATTGTGAAACGTCAGCCTGACGTCGGGCGCGATGTCGACCGTGTCGCCGTAGTTCATCGGTATGGTATGCTTTATGACATCCCGTATATGCTCACTCGAATAGGGCGCCTTCTTCGCCTCTGCCTGCGCGACTTTGAGATAGTCTATCTGCAGAAGCGTCATGAGGTCGCGGGTGGGGAAGGTGCAGTATACCGGCCCTTCGTAGCCGTATTTATACAGAAGCGGCAAAAGGCCGCAGTGGTCTAGGTGGGCGTGGGTTATGACTACCGCATCGATGGACTGCAGCGGCAGCACCTCGCCCAGATGGATGTAGGGCGAAGGGTGGTTGTCGTTTCCCACGTTCACGCCGCAGTCTATCAGCACCTTGCTGTCCTGCGTCGAAAGAAGCGAGCAGGAGCGCCCGACCTCGCGATAGCCGCCAAGGGCCGTGAGCCTGACCCACTGGTCGTCCTTGGATGAGCCCCTGTGTATCTTGCGCCCGACCGTCCGCAGGATGTTTTTACGCTCGTCCGCCATCGAGCGTATGTAGCCGCGTATCTCCTGCACGGTCTTCGACATTATCGGCGGGGTGCGTATTACTTTCGGCGTCCAGCCGACGGCCTTCTTTATCTCGTTTAGTATGTTGCCGTGCTGCCCTATCGCGATTCCGGGCTTCTCGGCCTCTATCGTGATCTCACCGATGTCCGGCTCGAAGTAGATGTTCGTCACTCCGGCTTCGGCAGGTATTATCTTTCGGATGCTGGCATCCGCGCTGTCTATGTCGGCAAGGACCGAAGGGTCCGGCCGTATGACTATACGTTTTTGCAGGATCTTGGCGAGATGGCGGACTATATCCCCGTTATCTGCGAACTTTTCAGGGTGCTTGGTGTAGATGACGAGCATTGCGCCCTCGAACTCCACGTCGGTTATATCTATCGACGAAGGAACTGTCGCGCGTATCTTGTCGCCCATCTCTCTCAAAACGTCTTCGACGGTCATGTCAATCACGATATTTTTTGTTTTTATCTGGTTTTGCAATGATTAAAGTAATGCAATAAGCGCGGATTTTGTATCAATCCTGCCGTTTACAAGATCAGTTCAGGTTTCTTTCCTGTTATTTTTATGTCGAAATCGGGGAAATGAATTTTGAAAAGATCAGTTCAAACCCAATTTTTTCTTGCGGGAGGCCACTTCGTCGTCGGTTGCGAGCCTGAAGCCATCCTTCTGGGTTATCACGGCGATATCCATGCCGTCGCCGGATGCGGAGTCGCGGCGCATCGCCGCGTTCAGGCTCCTTATAGCAAGATCCATGCCGCCATCCACCGTCACGTCGTCGCGGTATTGGTCCTCGAGCACGCCGAAGACGTAGGGGGAGCCGGAGCCGGTCGTGGTATATATGTCCGGTATTGCGCCGCCTGCCGCGTCAAGCGAGTAGACGTGCCCTCCGGAAGCGTCCACGCCGCCGATTATGAGTTGGACGTAGTAGGGCGCGAACTTGCGCTGGTTGAGTATGTTCGCCATGAGGGTGGCCGCAGCCTGCACCGATATGGGCGCCTCTCTTTTCATGCGGTAGAGTTCGACCTCGGCGCTAAGCAGCCGGGCAAGGACCTGCGCGTCGCCGACGAGGCCCGCCGTGGTAAGGGCTATGTGGTCGTCCACACGAAATAGCTTTTGCGTCTTCTTGTGGGCGATGAGGGTACCCATCGTGGCGCGGCGTTCTGTTCCGATTACCACGCCGTCCTTGCAAACTATGCCCAAAGTAGTAGTTCCTGTTTTCTTAACATCATCAGGTGCCATAAGATGCCCCCTAAAATTTCTTTAAAACGAGCTAAGGCAGGAATACAATAAATGATATTTAAATCTAACTTAGGCTTTTTATGTGGCTGTGTTTGTGTAGATATACGAATGAGACACAACCATTCGTTGCGGATTTCATTTATAATATTTTCTCTACTTTACAGTATCTCCGAAAGAAAATTGTAATCAACCGCATTCCTTATAACCAAGTTAATCACAGCACTTTCATTTTTTCTGCACATTCCCCACAAATAGAAG
>PGXE01000058.1 GCA_002838935.1 Thermoplasmata archaeon HGW-Thermoplasmata-1
GTACGACAGCAAGACGTTCAGGTAAAAATGCATAATGGGGTCAAACCATATTATGCGTTTTAGGTACGACAGCAAGACGTTCAGGTAAAAATGCATAATATGGTTTGACCCCATTATGCATTTTGGATGGAGGGAAAATATGCTGCTGGGCATTGATGTTGGCAACACTCAGACTGTTATAGGCGTCTATAGAGACGGAACTTTGCGCGATCACTGGAGGATATCGACGGAGCGTGAGCGAACCGCGGACGAGACCGCCCTCACGCTGGGGGGCTTTCTGGCGTTTCGCGGCTGGAGTCTCGACCAGATTGACGGAATGATAATCTCTTCTGTCGTTCCCGAGATGACCCGCGCCCTCATCCACATGGCGCGCGACATTCTTGGAGTGGCGCCGTTGGTGGTAGATAACGATACCGACACGGGGATACCGATTTTGTATGAGGATCCCAGACAGGTTGGCGCCGACAGGCTGGTGAACGCCGCCGCCGCGGTGGCCAGGTATGGAACGCCGTGCATAATCGTCGATTTCGGCACCGCGACCACGTGGGACGCGATCACAGGAGATGGAGAGTACCTCGGCGGCACAATCGCTCCCGGAGTGGAGATATCGGCCGACGCCCTTTTCCGCCACGCCGCCAGGCTTTCACGCGTCGAGCTGGTCGCGCCGGCAAGCGCTATTGGCCGAAACACAGTGGAGTCGATACAATCAGGTATTATCAACGGAACCGCCGGACAGGTGGATCGAATAGTCGAACTTTTCAAAGAAACACTTGGAGAGGGCACGCGAGTCATCGCCACAGGAGGGCTCGCGGAAGTGATTGTTGGAAAGTGCCGCGCCATTGATGTTACGGACCCTCTATTGACTCTCGATGGCTTGAGGATAATATATGAGAGAAACGTGGGGGCGGGAAAGCCTCAAAGAGCCAAAGGAGGAGCATGATGGGTGTTTTCAAGGATGCGGATCAGGTCTACGAGCTTATTGGCGGCCTGTTTCATGAGCTGGCCGAAAATCAGGTTGTCGTCGAGAAAGTTGCCGCTAGCGGACTCCTTATTCGCTTTGCCTACACAGAGCCTGAATCAGAGATATGGCTCGACGCCAGAGAGAAAGATCCGAACAACGTTGTGATCATAACCGGCCCCGCTCCAGATCTTACGCCTGAGGTCGAGATGTCAATGAAAGCTGACATAGCTCACAATTTCTGGCTGGGCAACGTCAACCTGATGGTAGCCCTGACTCGCAAGCAGATAACCGCGAAGGGCCCCATCCCAAAGACCATGAAGCTTCTGCCGGTGATCAAGCCGGCGTACGCGATGTACAGGAATATGCTTGCCGAACGCGGCCTCTCAGACATGATCACCAAGAAGTAGGGCGCTCGACAACTCTTGTCCCGCAACTGGCGATGAGGCCGTTATTTCTTGACAGCAAGAGGGTTCACGTTGTGATATACTCACCGCGGCTGTCAAGACGAGGGTTTACGGCGCCATTTTAAAAGATGGCGCTTTATGTTGTAACTGTTTCTCCAAAAAAAAAGATATCAGGAGAAGAAATATGACTGAAGCCACCCAGAAGATCGGTGAGCACAAGACAGAGGCTTCCGCGGCGGAATCTATACTCGAGATGGTCATAGTCAAAGAGGATGAGATCCGGCGGCACGTCGCGCGCGCCGAGAATGAAGCGCAGCGCCTCATCGAGGAGGCCAAGATGGACTCCACTTCTGCCAAGCGAGAGGCCGCATCCGCGGAGACGGGGCAGAGTGAGCGAGAGGAAAAGCTAAAAGGGGCCAGGGCGGAGGCGGAAAAAGTGATGAGCGAGGCGGTAGCGCGCTCGGAAGAGATCAGGAAAAAAGGCATGAAACGCGTGGAGAAAGCCGTCAAAATCGTTATCGAGGGAGTTTTGCCTCCACGCTAAATACCCCTTCTCCCCTCGAGGGAGAGGAGATCATAAATAAGGCCCGATCACGCAAGGGGTTGATTTCAAGATGATTGAAAAAATGGCCAAGGTGGAGATACTGGGGCTGAAGGACAGCGCTTCAGAAGCGATAGATATCATTCACGATCTGGGCACTTTGCATATCGAAGACCTATCCGAGCGGATCAGCGGCATGAAAAACAAGCGTGTCACCCACATGGAGATAGATCACGATTACGCTGACCACGAGGCCTCGCTGAACAACCTTCGCGCCAGGGTCGGAGATATGATCCGGGATCTCCAGCCCGATGTTGACGGGATGTTGCCCGAGGATGTTCAGAGAGAGTACAAGTCGATCTGGAGCGAAAACGTCGAAGCCATGATCTCGCGTATCGAGAAGATGTTGCGCGAGGTTGAGCGTGACACGAGGGATACGGTGGAACGCAAGGCCGATCTGATTGTCGAACTCTCCAGGCTCGAGAAGTACGCCCCGATCATGTCAAAGGTTCAACCGCTTGCCGAGCGCGTCTCACGCATGGAGGACATGGCTTCCATAGCCCTCATAATCGAGCGCAAGTACAAGACTATCCTCAACTATCTGAATGAGGAAATCAGTAAGGTCACTAACGGCGAGTGCGAAATAATTTCATCTGACGTGGATGATGAATCCACCGCCGCGCTCGTTGTTTTCAACAAACGTTACCTCAAGCAGGTTCATGAGTTTCTTGATGTTCAGGACGTAAACCAGGTGAGACTCCCGAGCGACCTCGCCAGAAAGCCTATTGACGAGGCCATGGCTGAAGTCCGCGCGCGCATAGCGCAGGTTCCCTCGGAGATAGATGAGATCGACAGAAAGCTTGGCCAGGCCACAGGGAAGCACTCAGTCACGCTTATCGCGGCCAGAAACGCTATCCACGACAGGTTGGAGGCTATGGATGCCGTGCCTAAGTTCGCGCAAACCGACCAGGTGTTCATCATCAGCGGGTGGTTGCCCGAGGCCGATGTCGAGCCTATGGAAAAAGCGCTCACGGACAAGTTCGGCAGCAATGTTATCCTGACGGTCATTGATGTGCGGGAGAATCACGGGGCTGAAGAGGAGACGCCCGTCGCTCTTCAGAACAGCCCGTTCACCCGCTACTTTGAGATCATTTATCTGCTATCCAAGTACCCGCGGTACGGCACTGTTGACCCGACTATCGTATTCGCGTTGTTCTTTCCGATGCTGTTTGGTTTGATGCTGGGTGATATCGGCTACGGGCTCATAGTCATGACAATCGGCTGGATCGTTCACAGGAAGTACGCCCAGAAGCCCCTTGCCAACATGGCCGGTTACGTCATGACCGTCGGTGGCGCGTGGACGATCTTTTTCGGGATAGTGTACCTGGAGTTTTTCGGCGACTGGCTCCTGAGGTGGTTCAGGGTCATTCGGGAAGTGCACGGTGTAGAGGATATTCATTATCTCGCGGGAACGGCGAACTCCGTCTTTAAGTACCCAATCGGACGCATAGAAGGATTCACTTTCATGCTCGCGGTCTGTCTCATCTTCGGGCTCATTCACATGGGCGTTGGGCTCGTAATCGGCATAATCAACGGTGCCAGAGAGAATAACTTCAAGCATTCGCTCGAGAAGGCGGGCCTTCTTTCGGTGCTGGTAGGGGCGATGATGGTTATCGCCAAGTTTGTGTTGGGATGGTGGCCCGCATGGCTTACCGTCATCGGCGGTTTGCTGGCGGTAGGAGGCATTGTGGCCGCTGGCGTCGGCGCCGGGATGGGTGGGGTGATCGAGGCGGCGGTAGGCGCGGGAAATCTTTTCTCTTACGCCCGTCTCATCGCTATCGGCCTCGCTTCTGCGATCATGGCCAATGTGGCTAACGAGCTCTCCCGCGAGCAGGCGAAGGGTGGTGCGATAGGGATTGTTGTCGGAGCATTTGTGTTTGTCCTTCTGCACACGCTGAACATCGTAATCGGCGTGTTCAGCCCGGCCATCCACTCCTTGCGTCTGCATCTGGTGGAGAGTTTCGGCAAGTTCTTTGAACCTGCCATGGTTAGATATGAACCGTTTAAGAAAACTGGAGGTGAAGAGTAGTGGAAGAAGCAGTAAAGATAGGCTTGATCGCGTTCAGCGCGGCATTGGCGATCGGCACTACGGCCATCGCAACCGGTCTCGCGCAATCTCGGATAGGCGCTGCCATGGCGGGCGCCATAGCGGAGCGGCCGGAGCTCACGGGAACTTCTGTAATCCTGGTAGCCATTCCGGAGACCATGGTCATCCTCGGGTTTGTTGTCGCTTTCCTTATCACGGCTTTGAAGACAGTAAAGTAGTTAAAAGAAAAGGGAAGTGATGGGGGAGTGGCGCTAGAGGATATTCTCAAAGCTCTCGAGGAGAAAGCTGAAGCTCGCATTGAGACAATATATGTGGGCGCGCGGCAGCGCGCGAAAGAGATTCACGCGGAGTCTGAGAAGGATGTCATGCGCACGAGACGCTTGCGCCTCAAGAAGGTCGATGACCAGATTCACGGCGAGGCGACCGGAATAATTTATTCCGCGTCACTCAAGTCCAAGAACCTGCTCATCAAAGCGCAGGAAGAGACGGTCGATGAGGCGTTTATGGTAGCGCGAGAGAGGCTCTCTCTGCTGTCGAAGACGCCGGAGTATTCGCGGATACTGGAGGTACTGCTCGAAGAGTGCCTTGACTTCTTCCCCGAAGGGGAGGTTCTCGTGGAAGCGCGAGCCGACGATATTTCTCTCGTCAAAAAGATGATGGCCCACAGGAAGAGGCAGTACAGGATCGCCGAGAAAGAGCTTGAGGCTTCGGGAGGGCTTGTAGTGAGCTCGCCCGGGGGGCAGGTCGTCGTCTCTAACACGTTCGAGTCGCGCCTGAAGAGAGCCAGGGATCACTTGAGGCTCGATATCTCGGAAGCGCTTTTCGGGGACGAGTTGTAGTGCGGGGCATGCTGTGGCCAGAGTCGACCTAGCTGATTACGGGTACGTCAACGCGCGCGTGCGTGGCATGCGCTCATACTTGCTTACAAAGGATTTCTTCACGCGTCTCGTGGAAACGCCCGACCTCGAGGGTCTTCATTCGGTTCTCGAGCAGACTGTCTACCGGCGCTATCTCAATGAGGCGATTCTCATGAAACCCGAGAGCCCTGACTACGATCAGGCGCTCTTGCTCAACATGATTGCCTCCTTCCTCAGGATACTGGACTCCACGGGCGGTGAGCCGCACAGGCTGTGTCGCATCCTCATGTCCCGGTACGATGTGCAGAACATCAAGACGATTCTGCGCGGCAAGGTAGGCAACGCGACCCCAGGGGAAATCCTGAAACTCATGATTCCGGTCGGAAGGGTCAAGATGGACGCCCTGGAGCAGGTCGCCGGAGAACGTGAGATCCGCGACTGCATCAACGCCATTGAGATGCTGAGGTTGAGATACGGCCGTGTTCTCCAGGCGGCCTACAGCGATTATGTAAAAAAAGACAGGGATCTCGCGGTCCTCGAATTGGCTATTGACAAGTTCTACTACCAGGACAATGTCGATAAGTTGAAAGACAAGGACGCGAACGTCGAGATGGTTCGGCAGATGATAGTGGCCGAGATTGACATGCGGAACATTTCCACGCTTGTCAGGACCAGAGGGCTCAAGCTCGATGATGAAGAAGTGGAGAACTTGAGGATTCCGGGGGGATCACTTGAAATCGATCAGTTTCTCGAGTTGCACCGCCTCGGCGATCTCGTTCGGATAGTGAGCGAGTATCCGGATCCGCGGACGCGAAAGCTCTTAGAGAAAGCGTATGCAGAGTATCATGAGATTGATATCGTAGCTTTCGACAAGGAACTCGAGAGGGAGACAACAAGGCGCGGTGCCGCGATGAGCAACGTAAATGTGCTGGGGATCGGGGTAATAATCGGCTACATGTGGTTGAAGCAGAACGAGATGGCAAACCTGCGCATCATTATCCGGGGGAAGATGATGGGAAGGCCGCAGGCCGACATAAAGAACGACCTCTTTTTCGTTGGCGGAACGGAAGAGAGTTCGTAAGACATGTATAAAGTTATTGTACTGACCGACCCGGAGACAGCGGATGGCTTCAGGCTGGCCGGGGTGGACGTGTTTGAAGTGGAGACGCCGCAAGAAGCGAACAAGGAGATGCAGCGGCTTCTCTCAGACGACAAAACCGGGATACTGGCGGTAAACGAGAGTTTTCTGGCTGGCATCGACGGGAGGATTAAAAAGCGTATCGAGGCTACTTACAGGCCGATCGTAGTGTCGTTGCCCGTGAAAGAGAAACTGGGAACCATTGGGGAGAGAAAGGCTTTACTGGCGCGGCTTGTGCACAGGGCCGTCGGGTTTGATGTGACGCTTAGAAACAAATAGCGTTTTTCCTCCCCCGCAGACGGGAGGATTAAGGTGGGGGGCGAGATCCCCCCCTGACAAGGGGGGCGGGGGGGGTTCTGCCCCAACTCTTTCCCCCAGGGGGCAAGGGGGCCATTGGCGGATTCGTCTTGAGCCGCGTCTCTAAAGGCGCGGATAGGAAGAGGAGCGAGTCTTGATTGAAGGAAAGATAACCAGGGTTTCAGGGCCCGTGGTCGAGGCGGATGGCATGTCCGGCTCGCGGATGTACGATATGACGTTTATCGGCAAGCTGAAGTTGATCGGGGAAGTGATCCGCCTGGCGGGCGATAGCGCCATCATTCAGGTGTACGAGGATACGAGTGGCCTGGAAGTGGGCGAAGCGGTCGTGTGCACAGAAGAGCCGCTTCTCCTGGAGCTCGGGCCCGGCATGCTCTCATCTATCTACGATGGCGTGCAGAGGAGGCTCCCTGATCTGGCGAACACCTATGGAGACTTTATCACGCGCGGCACGGTATCCGACTCGCTGGATCGCGAACAAGAGTGGGAGTTTGTTCCGTCCGTCAAAGCCGGTGATAGAGTTCAGCAAGGCGACATTCTCGGCGCCGTGCAGGAGACGGAAGTCATCCGGCACCTCGTCATGGTTCCGCCGGGCTCATCGGGTGTGATATCGGAGATCAAGTCCGGCGCTTATCGGGTAACAGACGTGATAGCGGTTACGGAGGATGGCCAGGAGTTCAAGCTCATGCAGAAATGGCCGGCGCGCGTGCCCAGGCCGGTTCATCACAAGATGGATCCGAACCTCCCGTTCATCACCGGAACCCGCATCCTCGACACGTTTTTTCCTATCGCGCAGGGCGGGTACAGCATTATTCCAGGCGGCTTTGGCACCGGAAAAACTGTCACCGAGCAGACGCTGGCCAAGTGGGCACAGGCGGATGTGGTCATATACGTTGGATGCGGCGAGCGTGGCAACGAAATGACTGAGGTTCTCACGGAGTTCCCACAGCTCGAGGATGTCCGTAGCGGCCAGCCTTTGATGAAGCGCACGATACTTGTCGCCAACACGAGCAACATGCCGGTGGCGGCGCGCGAGGCTTCTATTTACACGGGCATCACCATGGCCGAGTACTACCGTGACATGGGGTACGACGTGGCGATGATGGCCGACTCGACTTCCAGGTGGGGCGAGGCCCTTCGCGAAGTTTCGGGACGCCTCGAGGAGATGCCCGGCGAGGAGGGTTACCCGGCTTATCTGGCAACGAGGATCGCCGATTTTTACGAACGGTGCGGTCGGGTGGGATGCCTCGGCGGCGACGATCGCACAGGATCGATCACCGTGGTTGGCGCCGTATCGCCACCGGGGGGAGATTTCTCCGAGCCGATGACCCAGAACTCGCTTCGCATATCCGGCGCGTTCTGGGCGCTTGACACTTCGCTCGCGCACAGGCGGCACTTCCCCGCCATATCCTGGCTGGGAAGTTATTCCCTGTACCTGGATCAGGTGGAGGATTGGTATTCGAACAATGTCGCGATGGACTGGAAACAGGGACGCGACAAGGCAATGATGATCCTGCAGAAAGAGTCGGAACTGCAGGAGATCGTGCAGCTCGTCGGCCCTGACGCCCTTCCGGAATTCGCCAGGGCGACATTGGAGGTCGCCCGCATGCTGAGAGAGGACTACCTCCAGCAATTCGCGTTCAGCGAGATAGACGCGTTCTGCAGCCCGGCGAAGCAGTATCACATGCTCAAGGTTATCATTGCTTACTACGACCTGATACAGGAGGTGCTCGTCAAGGGCGTTACTTTGAAGGAGGCGCTGGACGTGCCGTACCGCTCCAGGATAGGTCGAATGAAAGATATCCCGAACGAGGATGCTGTTGCGCAGCTTGAAACGCTTGAGGCTGAGATGGCCGGTGAGTTGCGAAAGCTAATAAAGTACTAGCGAGTAGCGGAAAGGTAGACGGTGCCTGAGGCGCTCGGGGTGTCTTCTTCGCCCTCCGCTCGCGGACTCGGACGTCGGTCGAAGAAAACACCCCTCGCTTTGCTGGGGGGAAAGGCATAATGGGGTCAAACCAAAATATGCGGGAAGAGGGGGCGCTCGGGGTGTCTTCTTCGCCCTCCGCTCGCGGACTCGAAGTCGGTCGAAGAAAA
>PGXE01000059.1 GCA_002838935.1 Thermoplasmata archaeon HGW-Thermoplasmata-1
CCTTACGAGCCGAATAATGCGTAAGCATGGTGGCTCGTAAGGCGGGGCGAATGCTCGCAAGCATTCGACCAACGCCCATGAACCCGCGAATGCATAATATCTCAGAGGCCAATACACTCTTCTCAAATCCGATTTTCTTTTAAAAACCATTTTTCAATACCATTTTAATAAGCCGGTATTATACCATGATGATGACAGGCAGACTTTCAGGGAACGTCGTCCTCGTAGAAGACCCCCGTGAAGCTAACAAGATTTACAATAGGGGTTACTTCGGCAAGCCGCAATCAGGCGGCGGGCTTGAGCTTGATTTGACTGAAGCACTGTTGCTTTTGGAAGGGTGCAAGCTAAAGGTTGCCGACAGCGGATGTGAGTTGTCGTTTGACGCGCTTCTGGGCATCGCGGATTCGGCCTTTTTGGATTTCGAGATAAAATATCTCGCATACCGGGACCTGAGGTCGAGAGGCTATGTAGTGAGGATGGCCGAAGACGGCTTCGATTTCGATGTTTACGCCCGAGGCGATGCGCCGCACACAGGCGGGCCTGCGCACAAGGCGCTTGCTTTTTCGGAAAGGTCGCCATTGAAAATTTCCGATATCGCAAACCATGCGTTGCGCCTCAAGGAAGGGCAGAGCCTCGTGCTTGCCATAGTCGACGAGGAGAGCGACATAACCTACTACGAGAACGTAAAAGAGGAGCTTTCAGGCACGTTTGCACCATCGCTGCCAGGCAACGTTTGCGCCACACTGTTAAAAGACAGGGTTCTCGTGGCCGACGAGGGGGCTGTTCTGGCGCTGCACCGGGCGACCTACGGGCAAAAGGTGGGCGACAGGCTCATGCTCTCGCTCGTCGAGACCGCAGACCTCATGAAGCGCGGCCTTTTGGAGGTCGTAAAAGATGGAGCTGCAATGGGGCAAGACGAATTCGAGAACTACGCCGAGCTGATACAATCAGACCTTCGCAACAGGCTTAAGGTATACGGCGACCTGCGGTCGACGGGGCTGATTGTCAAGACCGGTTTCAAGTTCGGAACGCATTTTAGGGTATACCGGAAATCGATGGAAAAGGAGCACGCCCCTTTCCTGATACACGCGATGCCAAACGACGGGGACACCACGTGGCCGGAAGTTTCGAGGGGCATACGGCTCGCTCATTCGGTCAAAAAGAACATGGTCTTTGCCCTAGTGGGTGAAAAGATGACCTATTTTGCATTGGGCCGCATGAGGCCGTAATGATTTTTCCAAGTGGTAAAATGGAAAAACCGATTGCGCGACCAGCAACCATTTTAAGGCTTTTCCGGTTACGGGAATTGTTGCATCCTTGACTCGATTGTGGTGGGGGATGACTCTGTCATGTATTGGCAGGAGGTGGCACATTGAGGATTGAAAAACATCCTATATTGGACTTCGGCAGGAAGAAAAAGGTTTCATTCTCGTATGACGGCAATCCCCTGGAGGCCTTCGAAGGCGAAACCATCGGTTCGGCGCTACACGCGGCAGGCATAAAGGAGCTTTCCCACTCCTTGCGTTTCAAGCGTCCGCGCGGCTTTTTCTGCGGTATAGGAAAATGCTCCTCGTGCGCAATGCGCGTGAACGGGGTGCCGAACGTGAGAACCTGCATCGTCAATGCCACGGAGGGCATGGTCGTGGAGCGTCAGGACGGCATGGGCGAACTTCCCGACGCCGAATTCGGGGATGCGCGCTACGAGATACTCGAGACCGGCATAGCCGTCGTCGGCGGCGGGCCGGCGGGCATATCAGCGGCGATAGAGGCCGCAAGGCAGGGCGCGAAAGTCGCGCTAATCGACGAGAACACCATGCTCGGCGGCCAGCTCATAAAGCAGACGCACCGCTTTTTCGGTTCGAAGGAGCATAGCGCAGGCATACGCGGCATAAAGATAGCCGGCGAGATGTTCGGCGAACTGCGTGCGTTCGAAGCAAAAGGGCTCGTGCAAATACTCTCCGGCGCGACGGCAACAGGCTACTACAAGGACAAGAGGCGCAGGAAAGAGCACCTTCTTGGCATATCGAAAGGCAACGATTTCTACGAACTCAACGCCGACCGCGTGATAATAGCGACCGGCGCAAACGAGAACATGCTGCAATTCCCGAATAACGACCTGCCCGGCGTTTACGGCGCAGGCGGGGTGCAGACCCTGATGAACGTCTATGGCATACGCCCCGGCAACAGGGTGCTTATGGTGGGCGCTGGCAACGTCGGCGTCATAGTCTCCTACCAGCTTTTGCAGGCGGGAATAGACGTGGCGGCGGTGGTCGAGGCCGCGCCGAGGATAGGCGCATACCACGTCCATGCTGCAAAGCTGCGGCGTTTCGGCGTGCCGATACTGACAGGCCATACGGTCAAGAAGGCCAACGGCAAGGGGCACGTCACAGGAGCGACGCTTGTGAAGCTCGACGATAACTGGAAGCAGGTCGAGGGCACGGAAACGGAGGTCGGATGCGACACCATCTGCCTTGCGGTCGGCCTCACGCCTTCCTGCGAACTTCTGTTCCAGTGCGGCGCGAAGATGAAATATTATTCCGAAGCGTGCGGATACGTGCCGCTTCACGACGATGAGATGATGACGACGATACCAGGCGTTTACGTCGCGGGCGACGCATCCGGCATAGAGGAGGCATCGACGGCCATAATGGAAGGGCGCATCGCGGGGCTTGCCGCGGCAAAGGGCCTTGCGGAGGGCCGGGGCGGCGCGATAGACAACCGCATCGCATCAATCAAGGAGCAGCTTGCTATGCTGCGCGAGGGGCCGTTCGGGTTCCACGCGGCCTGCGGCAAAGGAAAGATACTAAATGACATGCAATCGGAAAGGGGGTGCGCGAGCAACGATAGTTGCGACCCAGTGCCTGAATTCACGCATTCACGTCCGCAAACTTATTTGTTTGCGGACTCAACGCAAAGCAAAGCTTTGCGTACACGCACGGCGCACGAACAAAAGTTCGCGTACCCAGCCGACCGGAACACGGGAGGGCGTGCGTGATGGCGGTCGGCTGCAAGAATATAATGGACTACGAGCGGGACGGCATACTTCGCGAGAGTGATATTTCGGGTGCGATGCCATCAGCGGCGCGTTTCGAAAAAGGGCCGGTGGCGGTGATAGAGTGCGTGCAGAACATACCCTGCAACCCCTGCGTCCACGCCTGTCCGTTCGGCGCGATAACGGTGGGCAGGATAACGGACACGCCAAGGCTTGACTGCGGGAAATGCACTGGCTGCGGCAAGTGCGTGGCGTGCTGCCCCGGGCTTGCGATATTCATCGTTAATAAGGTATATTCGGCAGACGAGGCGACAGTTTCGATGCCATACGAGTTCATACCGGTGCCGCAAAAAGGCGACGTGTGGGCGGGCATTGACCGTAGCGGAAAAGCCGTCTGCAACGCCCGTGTGGTGCGGGTTGTAAGCGGCGAGATGCAGGATGGCACGTCGGTCATCACGATCGCAATACCTAAAGGGCTTGCGATGGAAGTGCGCAACATAAAGCGAAAGGAGGCGGATTAACATGAGCCGCGAGGGGTGTGGTGATGGCGACCGGGTCATAATATGCAGGTGCGAGGACGTATCGCGCGACGAGGTCATCGAAGCGATAGAGCAGGGCTACGACACCATCGAAGAGCTCAAGCGATACCTTCGCATAGGCATGGGAACCTGCCAGGGCAGGACGTGCCAGCGCCTCGTTACCCAGATACTGCGCGAGAAGACAGGCAGGAACATCGAGGAGATAGGGACGACCGTGACCCGCCCGCCGGCAAACGCGGTATCCCTCGGCGCTCTCGCTGCCGGGGGTCCCACAGAGGAAGGAGGCGACGAATATGCAACTCCCTGAAAAGGCGGAAGTCGTGATAATCGGCGGAGGCGTGAACGGCGCGGGGCTTGCCTATTCGCTTGCGAATCGCGGCCTGTCCGATGTCGTTATTCTCGAGAAGAACTATCTTACGTGCGGCGCCACCGGCCGCTGCGGCGCAGGCATACGCCAGCAGTGGTCCACGGAAGCGAACACGAGGATGGCGATAGAGAGCGTCAAGATGTTCGAAGGGCTTTCGGAGGAGCTTGGCCACGACATCGGCCTTCGGCAGGGCGGTTACCTAATCATCGGGCATAGCGATGCCGACGCGGCGCAGTTCAAAAAGAACGTCGCGATGCAGAAGTCGCTTGGCCTTGGCGTCTCATACCTCGACCCGAGCGAGATAAACGGCATCGTGCCGATACTCGACGCCGAGGGCATGGGCGCAACCTGCGCGACGTGGTGCCCCACCGACGGCCACGCCGACCCGTTCCACACGACCTTCGCATACGCAAAGGCGGCGGAGCGGTTGGGCGCACGGATATACCGCAGAACGACAGTCACGGGAATAGACGCGCCGGACGGAGCGGTCTCCAAGGTGAGAACCGACCGCGGCGACATAAAAGCCAGGTGGGTCGTCAACGCCGCCGGGTGCAACTCGGCGGAGATAGCGGCGATGGCGGGAATAGACATACCTATCAAGCCATATCCCAAAGAGATATTCGCCACCGAGCGCCTAAAACCGCTTTTCAAGCCGATGGTGATAAGCTTCCACGACGGCATATACTTCAGCCAGCAGGAGCACGGGCAGGTCGTCGGCGGCATATCCGATCCTGAAGCGAAGCCGCAGTGGCGCGCCATGCCGTCGCTTCGCTTTTTGAAGCGCATGGCCTCGACCCTGACGCGCTACGTTCCCGACTTCAGGCATCTGAAGGTGCTGCGGCAGTGGACCGGATTCTACGACGTCACGCCTGATGCGCAGCCGATCCTTGGCGAGGACGAGGACGTTTCAGGTTTCATGCAGTGCAACGGCTTCTCCGGCCACGGCTTCATGATATCGCCTTCCGTGACAAAGGCGCTGTCGGAATATATCCTCGACGGCAGGGCGTCCACGCTGGATATGAAGGCGCTGTCGAAGAAGCGGTTCGTAGGCGAACTCGACAGGGAAGCGTCGGTCGTCGGCTGATATAATCGTTTTAAAAACGTTCTTTTTTTATTTTTCAAATCATTCATTATTGTATTTTCGGCAAAAAACGATAATCCCTTAATAAAGTTTAAGAAACGATACCTGCTGCTGGGGGACAGCAAGGTGGTGCTATGGAATATTACGGTATGGCGGCAATCGCGGTTGTTATGCTTGCGCTTTCGCTCGGCATGAGCGGGTGCATAGTCGACGAGATAGCGACAGAACCGTATGGCATGACCGAGATATTATCACGGGATGGCATTTCTTCGTCTTCTGAAAACTTCACGGTTCCGCAGGAATGCAAATATCTGGCAGTCAATCTTAGCGCGAGCGTGGCCTTGACAGTCGTTCGCGAAACCGGCGCCCTGAATGGAATAAGCGTTATCCTCAACTCGCCAAACGGCAAAAGCCATGCGTACAATTTTTCGGAATCAGGGCAACTTTCAGACGTGATTCCGATACCTGAGGCCGGAAGCTGGACGCTTGAAGTGACCGACTATACGACGCAGAACAAGGTTGACGTGACGATTCTGGCGAATTCGCCCAAATACGAAGATTGGGCATGGTATAAATTCTGGCGAAACTAATTCAAAGCAGGGATGCAAGATGACTGAATCCAATATCGACAAGGCAGGTATTCCGACCAATTCGACAGCATCGGCCCCACAGCGCAAGAAGAAAAAAATCGGCCTTTCCGGGCGTCTTGCCGAATCGGTTGCAAAACATCCGGTGAGGTACGTCATACTTTTCGCAGTCATATTCCTGTGTACCATCCCTTTCGTTTCACAACTTTACATATATATGAACGTCTACGAGCTTTCGCCGGTGCGCGGCCACTACGAATACTCGGAAAACTATTTCGAAGAGTTCAAGGAGATGAACGAGGAACTCGGATGGGACAACTGGTTCTTCATCCTGTGCACGCCAAACCAGGCAACGGACGTGGCTTCGACAAGAGCGATACGTGAGATAAACGCGGTTTGCGATAGATTGGAGGAGTATCCATACGTCGAATCGACTGTGTCGCTTGCGATGCTGGTGAAGTACGTCGATAACATGGTGCCCAACGCACCCGGGATCATAGGCGGGGGGAATTTCCCGGCTGACAATACCCTTGGCGACACCCAGATATCGATGTCCATGCAGATTCTAGAAGAGATGCTCGGCGAGGACGTCCTATACGGCAACATCATGGGCAGGGATCACGACTGGACGCTTGTGATAGTGATAATGAACAAGGGCGAGGATATAGAGAAATACAGGGCGTGGCAGACCGAATTGAAGGATGTGGGGCTCGAACTCGACAAAAACAACCCCTATGCGGAAGAACTCACAATGACCCCTCTTTCCATGGACCTGATATTCTCTACGCTTGACGACGTCACCCGGAAGGAGGGTGGCTGGTGGGTGGCTGCCTCCGTACTGGTCGCGCTTGCATCGGTCACGATACTTTTCAGGAAATTGAGGTATGTTATCATACCCCTCGTAGTGCTGATAATCGTGCTGTTCGCCACGCTGACGATAAACGTCATGTCCGGCCTGCACTTCAGCCTCATATCGATGATACTCGTGGCGATGATATTCGGTTGCGGCATAGATTATGCCATGCACACGATAGCGCGTTACCGCGAGGAGCGTGCCATCGGCTACGGCGTCACGCACGCAACGTCCATGTCGATAAAACACGTTGGCAGCGCCCTTTTCATAATGGCGACGACGACCACGCTTGGATTCTTTTCGCTTTATTTCAGCGAAATACGCGCGATAGCATGGTTCGGCATAATGATAGGTTCCGGCATATTCATCGCATTCCTCGCATGCGTAACGCTGGTTCCCGCACTTCTGGAATTATCCGAAAAGTGGGGCAAGACAGGCCGCCACCACGTCGAAGAGGTGGACCACGACGAGGCAGAGAGAAGGCGGGCCGTGATGGAAGCGACGCTCAGGGAGAAACAGAAAGGCTCCATTATAGGCAGAATGACTGCAGGCATAACGAAGCACCCGAAGATAGTCATATCTGTTTTTGCAGTAGTGATGGTTTTGCTCGTCGTGCCGCTCGTGTCATCCGGCATTCCTATATGGGGCGCATCTTACATAACGGCATACACGCCGGAACCCGTAGAGCGCGGCATCTTCACCGAGGATACCTATGCGATAAAGGCGCTGCGCCTCATAGATTCGACGATGGGCATACCGAACGAAATCGCGGTGATGGCAAAAGGGGACATGACCGATCCCGACATATTGCGCATGATACAGGCGCTGGAGCAGCAGACGAACCTCATCCACGCGCGGATAAAGACGGATTCGATTTTCACGGTTATGTCCGTATATTACACATTAAACCCGAATGCGGATATGGATGGCGACGGGATACCTGACGGGGATAGCACACAGATACGCGCCGCCTTCGACGATGCGTTCGCGGACCCTGCGATAGGCGTTCTTCTTTCGCGCGTATTGACACGGGATTACAGCATGTCCGTGATAAGGCTTGGATGCAACCCGCAGCCGGAAAACAGCCTTGGCCGCGACATAGACAACTACCGCCAGTCATTTGCCGACGTAGAAGCGGCAATTACCAAGGTAAAGAGCGAATACAGCGTCGATGCAGAACTCAGCCAGACCGGCCTTACCGTGCTTGCAGTGGAAGTCATAGATGCAGTCATAAGAGGCAACGGGACGGCGACACTTATAATGCTCGTGGCCGTGTTCCTGATAGTTTTCGCATTCTGGCGCCGCATATCGCTTTCCCTCATAGCGATGATACCCATAGTCACGGCGATAATAGTCCAATATGCGATGAGTTCGATACTCGGTTATGAGATAACCTACGTTTCGCTCATGCTTACAGGCATGGTCATGGGCATAGGCGTCGACGACGCGGTTCACCTCATATCGAGGTTCAGGGAGGAACTCAATGCGGGCAGGCCGATAAAGGAGGCGCTCGTGCTCGCCAATGCGGAGGTGGGAAGCGTTCTTGTTGCCACGACGGTCACGACGGTTGCGCCTTTCATACCGATATTGTTCAGCACGGTCTTATGGGCAAGGCAGACTGCGGTAATGGTCATGCCGGCGCTTCTCGGCGGCGAGCTTCTCGTGACGCTGCTCGTGCTGCCCGTGATACTCGCATGGCATGCGAAGAGGCGCCCCGAGAAATACATCCTGAAAGAAAAACTCCTTAAAAAGGCGCGGGCCGAAGGAGAGTCGCAATAACGTTGTTCGCCGGGTTTTTTTTATCTACGTTTTTCTTAACATAATCTCCGAGCGAGAAATCTCCGACCTTTAGGTCGGGGATGAATCGCCCGGATTGGCCTTCTTTTTGGAAAAAGTTCTTTTTCTCTT
>PGXE01000060.1 GCA_002838935.1 Thermoplasmata archaeon HGW-Thermoplasmata-1
GGTGCGTGTGCCCGTTGAGTGGAGCGAAATGGGCATAGCACTAAAACCAAAGGTAGGAAGTGCCTGTTTTGGTGCGTGTGCCCGTTGAGTGGAGCGAAATGGGCATAGCACGTGAACCGAAGTGCCAAAGGCACTGTTCACGTGCGTGTGCCCGTTGAGCGAATGCGAGACTGGCATAGCACGTGAACCGAAGTGCCAAAGGCACTGTTCACGTGCGTGTGCGTGAAAGCTTTTATATAAATATCCTATAGTCCGCACCATGGGATGCATGCAATGCACGCCACGCTGCATAGCCGTTGCGCTTTCTGTCGCGCTATTCGCAGCCTTGCTGCCACAGGGTGCGGCAGCAGCGAGCGCGCCCGACGGCGACTGGATAGAAGCGTCTTATTCCGTTGATATTATTTCTCCTGTAGAATTCAGGTTGAACGCGACCCTTTCGGTGCGCCAGCTCAAAATCGCCTCCGTGGTCCTGACGGCAGACGATATGAGGGAGAATTACGCGCAAAGCCAGAACAAGGAATTTACGCGGGCGGCTTTCCACTCCGTGATAAATTCGACGCTTGGCTCGAGCCTCGAAAAAACATTCCCCTTTTCAGAAACAGACCTCAGGATGTCTGTCAATCTCAGCTCTCTAGAAAACGGGGGGACCGACGGCGACCCCCATCTGCCTGCAGTGGAGTTCACTGCGAATGCAACAATGATATTCAACGAATCCGCGTTTGGCCTCTTGGGCACCAGCGACATCGAAAAACTGACGGCCGGACTGATAAACTCCGGGGTGAAGATAAGCCGCAGCTACGCGATTATGGCGCCGAGAGGATGGAACGTGAGCCACGCTTTTGCGGCAGGTAACGGCTTCGAGATAAGCGGTTCGAACGCCAACGGGGTCATATCTAACTGGAACGGCGCTGCCTATAAAACGGGGCGGGCTGAATTCCTGCTGCAATCGTCTGCCACTATGGGCGGGCCGTCTCGCGAGGAGTTGAACCTCAGGCTGCTCTTCGACGCATCGGACTTCGAAAGAGTGGTTTCATCCGCATCCTTCGATATAGAATCCGTCGACTTCTCAGGCTACGGCTGCCTTCCCGAATACATGCAAAGCCCCAGATACCTTGGTGCCGACGCCCTGCGGCTCATCGCTGCTAACGGCGTGCTTTCGTGGAGCGAGGTTTACAATAACAGTCTGCGCAGAGCGGCCAACGACGCGAGGAACTTCTCGATGTCCCTGTTCGGTCCTGCCGAAGGGGGACCTTCGTTTGCATGGGATTTTTCGACCACCCCGCTCCAGCCGGGCGGCAACGGGGACGTGATGGATTGTTCGCCAGCGATTTCGGCAACGGCGGGTCTTGGACAGGGAAACCTATCCATAGGCGGCGCATCGCCAAAACTCACTCTCGGGCTCATCGAAGCCGGGGCATCCGCCGGATTCCCGATAGAACGCGGCGCAATCGAGGTGCCTTACTGCGCGGAACTGCGACTGCCGCAGGGGATAGCGCTTTTTGCAGAAGGAGCGGAAAATGCAGCGGGCGAGGATTTCGAATGGTCGCACGGCAATGGGATTATCGAAGGCAGGTTGCTGCGCCTGACGCAAACTCCGGCAATGGAAGAACGGTCGGTCGCGGTCAAGCTCTGCTTCAACACCATGGACCTTGAATTTTTCTCGCTCTTCTCCGACTCGCCGCGGGGGTCGTCGAAACTCGCGGTATATGCGGGCATCACCCTTCTGAATATCTCGGTTCCCGAAGATATAGCGAAATGCCTTCCACCCGGTTTCTCTGCGGGCATGCTTAACTCGCGGGTGCTGCGACAACTCTACTCGGAGGGCTTCCTGAACGCCTCGGTCGCCGCCGGTTACTACGAAAGAGAGATTTCCGGGGTATCGAAGGCGCTTTCTGCTTCGCTTGGCCTGGGCATAAACCTTTCCACGAGCGAAAAGCAGATACGGGACGCTTACGGGACCGATGCGGACGGCACCGCCGTTGACCTCGAAAGCCCGCTCGTCCTGATCGGTTCGACCTCAATGAGCTACGGCTTTGGCATGGGCAAGGACGATCTTGGGAGCACCGAGGGAAGGTCTCTTTTCAAGCTTCCGGCCTTCAATTTGACGCTGCCATCCCTTGGCGGGAAGACCGAATACCGCATCATACTGCCGCGCGGGATAGAGGCTTACGTATCGTGCGGCGAAGGCGACGTAGAGAGCGGAATGACCGAAAAGAAAGAGACCCTGCTATATACGCAGGTTGCCGACGCAGATGACCCTTTATTTATGGCGGTACAACCCGGCATAACCGCGGCTTTTGTGCTCTTTGCATATTATCCGGTGCTGATAGTCGTCTTCGCATTAATAGTCGCCCTCGTCGCGATCGCCAAAATAAAAAAGGCGGTGGCGGCAAAGAGGGGCGGTAGAGAGGACGGGAACGATAATGGCGGCGATGCGGCGGATTCCGGCGACGGCAGGATGAGCGGCGCGGGTCTCGATTTCATACCCCCGCCTCCGCAGGACAACCGGAACGGGGAAACGGCCGGCGGCAACGGCTATTACGACCGGGAATCCGGATATTACAGGAAATATTGAGCGCGCTTTTCTGCGGTTAGTTGAAAAGAAGGTTTTTGAAGAGCGCGGGCGCTTTTTTCATGAGCCTGCCTGCGACTATGGAAGGGTAGTCGATATCCCCGTATGCGTTTATCGTGTCCAGGATGCCGGGGTCGTCAAGCGAACGGCCAAGGGCATCGAGGCTCCTGTCCCCGAGATTCCTAAAAACCATTCGCATCGCCATCCCTCTCCCCAGTTCCTTTCCGATCGATTTGCTCCAAAGGGAGTGATACCTTCCCAGGCTTTTTTTGGACAGGTCGCCTGAGGATAGGGCTTCTGCGCAGGCTTCTGCGCAGAGCTTCGCGCAAAGGGTGGCGGTGTAGACCCCGCCGCCGCTCGTCGGCTTGACCTGCGCCGCGGCATCCCCTACGAGCGCGGCGTTGTCTGCCGTGCTCCTGCGCAGCGGGCCGAGGGGTATCTTACCGGCAATGGCGCCAATCGCCGCCGCATCGCGGATATGGGGAGTCAGCGCGCTGTGTTCGATAAGCCCCTCGAAGAACGATTTAGGCGTACCCTTTGCGCCTTTGCCGATGCACAGTCCGATTCTCGCGGTATCTCCCTCTTTGGAAACCGGTATCGCCCAGGCGAAAAAACCGGGCGCGACCCTGTTTCCAAATAACACGGTGACGCGGTTTGGCGCATCGAACGACGTTCCTTCGTATTCCGCTTCGTAGCCCCTCACGAACTCGGCCGGCTCCGGCAGGCTAAATGTTCTTCTGACAAGGGACGATGGGCCGTCTGCGCCCACGAGAAGGCGGCAGTTCACGCTCGCCTCCTTTTTTCCATCCAAAAGAAGCACTTCAAGCCCTTTTACAGACTCGCGGCGGCGCGCATCTACGAATTTGCAATCGCACACGAGTTCTGCGCCCGCTTCCGCCGCCCTTTCGGCAAGAATCCGGTCAAACCTAGAACGGTTTATGGCGTAAGCCCTTGGCTCTTTCGCGTCTATCGTGATACACCGCCCGCCGGGAAAGACGATGTCGGCACCCGTGAGGGTATTCTGGACGAGCGGGTCGCTTGGCCCTATCCCGTTTTCGGACAGCGTTCTCGGGCTCACCAGCCCTGCGCACTGCACAGGTTCGCCTACGACGGGATGCTCCTCGCAAAGCAGGACGCTAAAGCCGCGCCTTGCCAACTCCCTTGCGGTGACCGAGCCCGCAGGCCCCGCGCCTGCGACCACGACGTCGTAATCGTTGGAAAAAGCCATCATCTTTAAGAATAAAACCCTGATTTATAATCTGAACGGTGAAGAAATGATGGACCTACTTACCTACGGCCTTTTTACGCTTGCCGCCTCGCTTCTCGCGGCGTTGCTCGCCTACAACCTCACTATGCTTCGCGGCCAGTCCTGTGCTAGCGTACCCTGTTCGAAAGCGGCGGCGCAAGGTGCGGAGATGCACGAAACCTCCATGCTGTGCCGCTTTGTCGTCGACTGCGGCGGCAAGAGGATAGGCGAAACGATAGCTGTCGACGGCGACGTGCTGATACTCAAGAACGGCAAGGAATACCTCGGCTTGCCCATCTCGGCGGTAGAGGCAAAGGATGAAGGCGACCTGACGGTAAATGAATTCGATGCGGCAGGGGCCGGTGCCATGGGCGAAGTGTGGCGCGTGAAGAATTTCCGGCTGATGAGATACGGCGAGGACGGGCTGCCCCTGAACGAAAAGAACGGGAGCGGCTAGCCGGTCGTAAGATTTTTTGCGTGATAACATGGCATCTACGGAATACAAGATGGTGATAGTCACCAGAACCAACCTGAAGCTTTCGAAGGGAAAGCTCGCGGCGCAGGTGGCGCACGCGGCGGTAAGCCTTGCGCTGTATGCAAAAGGGCATCATTTCGGCAACGTGGGGAAATGGTTTTCGAAGTGGTACGACGAAGGGCAGAAGAAGGTCGTCGTGAAGGTCGATACCGAGAAGGAATTCCACAAATTGAAGGCGAAGGCCGACGACATGGGAGTCCCTTCGGTCATAATACAGGACGCGGGGCATACCGAGATACCTGCGGGAACTGTCACCGTGCTCGGTCTTGGGCCCGCGCCTGAAGAAATTCTGGATGGAATCACGGGAGAGTTGGGGTTGCTGTGAAACCTGAAAAATCGCAGGTTATACTTTAGTCACGCAGGGCCTGTCCGGGGAGAATACTTTCGAAGTTTCACTTCTTCGGACAGTCTGCAAAGCAGTTCTTCTCTTTCGTTTGAAGTAATATTTTTAAGGTCGATGGGCATAGTAAGTATTATACGAACTAAAAGTTCGTATAATACAAGTTATCTGTAATTGGTTGTTTAAAGACACGCAAAGACTATTATTGGCAAAATGTATACCGGTGATACTATGACAAACACGTTCGAGACATTTGACATTAAAACCTGCCCTCCAATAGTTGACAATTTGTTTTCGAAAAATGTTGAATTATTACCATCTGTTGATGAGATTTTTGAATTAGAGTTAGCTTATCTAGAATATCACTGTTTAGATGAACAAGAAAGATTGGACAGGTTGGCTTATTTCAAAGCTATAAATAATAAATTTACGAAGCATTATTTAATGTATAATCGTCCAATAGAGGCAATCACAAATGAGCGATCGGGTGCGACCAAAACTTATTTTGAAAATGGTTTATTTTCGACAGGCTATGCAACCCATAGTTTATTTCCATACCGCGGAAAATTTCATCCTCAACTAATCAAAGCACTAATAAACATTATCGGAATAAAGAAAGGAGATACAATATTAGATCCGATGTGTGGAAGTGGCACTACAAATATAGAGGCCGCCATGAATGGAATAAACTCGTATGCTATTGATTTAAGTCCATTTTGTCAGTTAATGACGAAGGTAAAATATGATTGTCTATCTGTGAACAATGATAAAATCAAAGGTCTCTCTCTCAATTCAGAGATGTTTTTTAATTATTTTAACGGTGAAAATATACAAGAAAGGTTAAGTAAAATAACCGATGATGAGGAATTAAAATTATATGAACTGGCACTACTCGCTTTTTTAGATTCTTTGGGATATTCAAAACGAGTGGTTTCCTCTAGCCATAGACAACTTTTTACAAAGGTATTGAAAAGATATGAAGAAACCATTATTGATTTCAATAGAATTCGCTCTAACCACATAGTAAGATTGGGGGCGGTAACTATCTTAGATGATGCTACTGCATTTAACACTACTTTAGGAGATGAATCCATAGACGGAATAATAACATCCCCGCCCTATTCATTTGCCATAGACTATGTTAAAAATGATGAGCCACAATTAAAGTATATGGGTCATAATCTTGATAATTTAAGGAATCAAATGATTGGTTTATCAGGTAGAAATAAAAATGAAAGACTAGCCAACTATTTTAATGATATGAATAAGGTGTGTTCAGAGGCCGCCCGTGTACTAAAGAATAATAAATATCTTATAATAATCGTTGGGTCCAATACAAATCAAACGGAGGGTATACGCTTAGAGGGAAAAATCATTGAATCGTGCGAAAATAATAATCTAATACTAGTTAAAAGCATTCTAAAACCGATAAAAGGATTGAGAAATACACTTAAAGATGAATATATTTTGATGTTTAGAAAGGAGGGTGTAATGTGAAAACAACAGTTGAAAAATATGAGACAGTGATTACAAAAAATACATTTTATTTTTATAATCGCGAATTCGAACAAACATATGAGGGATATGTAAATTCAATTAAGGAAACATTACTCAACATAAAAAATCAAGTCCAAAATGATGGGTTAAAAAAGGAAATTTTCCAAGATTTAATTTGCAATAAAGAGCATGGGTTACGTGCATTATTAGCGTTAACTGGGTTTTCAAATGAAAGTTTAAAACGACTAATCACCTTTATTCGAATTGTTGACGATCCAGAATTAAACCGGCTTACAAATAAAGAAAAATGGATGACCGACACAAAAATAGAGAATATAAAAGAGTGGCCGGATAGTAAAATTCAAAAAACAATAAAAGATGATGCAAATTTTAGGTCTGGATTGATTAACCTCTTTTTTGAGGGGGCGTCTATACCCATTTTATCTAATGCGCTTCCACTATTTGAAATTAAAAAATTGAGCATCTCAAAGCTGAACTTTGAACTTGAGGCTTTAATCGACACGTTAATACGCTATAAAGAGAAAGGTTCGTATTCTGGTATGAAAGAGAACAACCCAGAGCAGGTAATCGAAAACATTCTTTCTGAGTTAGAAATCTCGTTTGAGAGGGGTGATTTAGGTGAGTTGATAAAAAATGCACCAGACACAAAACGAACTATGGATTTTATTATTCCAAATAAATCCTATCCAAAAATCATAATCGAGTGCTCCTTTTTAGTCACCACCTCTTCAGGTCAAGGCGATAAATCAAAAACCGAAATATCTATTGACTCTTTGATAAAGAAACATTACCCCGATGCACAATTCATTGGGTTTGTTGATGGCATTGGATGGTATGTAAGAAAAAATGACCTTAAAAGAATGGTTGCTGCCTATGGAGATGTATTTACATTCCACGAAGAGGAAATTGAACGCTTTACGAAATTATTGGAGGAGGTTTTTGATAAATGAAAGAATCATTTTTTGACCAGATAATTAATGATGATTGTTTAAAATTTATGGCAAAACTTCCAGATAATTCGGTAGATATGACATTTGCTGACCCTCCTTTTAATTTAAACAAGAAATATAATGGGTATAAAGATAATAGGGAATTCCAGGCATATTTAGATTGGTGTGAACAATGGATTTGTGAAATGGTAAGAATCACAAAACCAACTGGTTCTATTTTTGTTCACAACATCCCCAAATGGCTAACTAATTATGCAACTATTCTAAATGATGTCGCTAAATTTAAACACTGGATTGCATGGGATGCCTCAACAGCACCTATGGGAAAAAGTTTACAGCCATCTCACTATGGCATACTATACTATGCCAAAGACCTTGAGTTAAATAAATTTTACGAAATTCGATACAGTCATAAACGATGCAGGAAATGTGGGTATTTACAAAAAGATTATGGTGGTAAAAAAGCCAGCTTACATCCATTTGGCCCTTTAATTTCGGATGTTTGGACAGATATCCATCGCATAAAACACAACAAGTATCGGGATGAACACCCATGTCAGTTACCTGTCCATTTATTAGAAAGATTAATTCTAATGAGTACCGATGTCAATGACGTTGTTCTCGATCCGTTTATTGGTACCGGAACAACAGCTATTGCAGCTAAAAGATTAGGACGTAAATTTATTGGGATAGATATAGATAAAATGTACGTTGATATTACGAAAAACAAATTGTCACATGAAAAGCCAAATTCAAAAATTGGAGATGCGTGGGTGAGTTTTTATTTAAAAAATATTGTTACAATCAGGGATATTGACTGGGAAATTATTAAAAACCATTTTATAATTCCAGATAATGTAAAAGAAATTGATTTTAAAAAGGCATATTATAAATCTAAGACCATACCATAACGAGAGGATACATTTTGCTAGTCTTTCGTTTCACTAATGAAACAACCAACAACAGATAACCGGGGGCTGTGGGGTTACAGCCTAACCTCGCCACTTAGCCCTTTTTCACTCTGATTATTGGCATCTGCATCATTTGACAGTTGAGTTTTACCAACGCAATTTCAGTGATTTATCACGG
>PGXE01000061.1 GCA_002838935.1 Thermoplasmata archaeon HGW-Thermoplasmata-1
AAGGGATGACAGGCGAGAGATGGCGATATTCTCTATCGGATTGCTCCACAACATTTTTACTGTAAAAGTGAAGGTGGGATAATTCTGTCCCAAAGCCGGGTCGGCCTCAATCCTTTTAACTTCTCTTTTCATTAACTTATTCTATGTCTCTTCTGGTCGAGAACGCTAGAATCGTCACGCAGAACGAGGGGCGTGAGATTTTCGAGGGAAGCGTTTACGTCGAGGGCAACAGGATAGTCGAGGTTTCAAAGGGCCGGATTAATGTCGAGGCCGAGCGCAAGCTCGACGGCACCGGCTGCCTGCTGATGCCCGGTCTCATCAACACCCACACCCACGCGCCGATGACGCTGCTGCGCGGCTATGGCGACGACATGCTCCTCGAAGAGTGGTTACATAACCGCATCTGGCCTGTTGAGGCAAAGCTGACGCCCGCGACAGTAGATGTCGGCACAAAGCTCGCCCTTCTCGAGATGATATCCTCCGGTACGACCTGCTTTTCGGACATGTATTTCTTCGAGGATACTATCGCGAGGGTGACACGGGATGCGGGCGTCCGCGGCTTTCTAGGTTTTTCTCTTCTCGATTTCGGCACGCCGGAGATTAAGCCGGATGAGATGCTTTGCGAGTGCGAGAGATACGTCAGGCGGTGGAAGGGAGAAGAAATCGTAAAGCCCGTCGTCGCGCCCCATGCTACCTATACCTGTTCGCCCGAGCTTCTCTCGAAATGCGCCGAGATAGCGGATGAAAATGGCGTTCTTTTGCACACCCACTGCTCTGAGACGAGAAAAGAGATTTACGATGTGCAGAACAAGTATGGAAAAAGACCTGTGCAGCAGCTTGCGGACTGCGGCCTTCTCGGAGAGAGAACCACGCTCGCTCACTGCGGCTGGCTCACCAAGCAGGAGGTTGCTGACATTGCAAGGGCGGAGGCAAAAGTGTCGCACAACCCGGTTTCGAACATGAAGCTTGCGACAGGCGGCTACACCCCGCTGCCCGAACTTTTCGACGCCGGCGCGACCGTTGGGCTTGGCACTGATGGTGCTGCAAGCAACAACACCCTTGACATGTTCGAGACCATGAAGTTCGCGGCTCTGATACACAAGCACCACCGCTGGGACCCGCAGGTCTGCAACGCGCAGGCGGTTCTCGATATGGCGACACTCGGCGGCGCAGAGACCCTCGGCCTTGGCAGCGAACTCGGTTCGATAGAAGAGGGCAGGCTTGCCGATTTCATACTCCTGGATACGAAAAACCCGCGGATGACCCCGATGTTCAGCCCGGTCTCGCATCTCGTCTATGCGGCGAGAGGTTCGGACGTGAAGGCGACGGTGATAAACGGCAAGATGGTTTACGAAAACGGAAAATTCGCAACCCTCGATTGCGAGATGATTCTTGAAGATGCGAGGAGTGCGGCAAGCGAGCTTTCCGGCAAGGCGGCGCGTTAGGAAACATTTAAAAAATCAAATCCCAAATGGAGTATATATGAACAATATCGCCAAAAGAAGCGGCAAGCGGGGGATGCCGCCGGGAAGCGTAATCTATACCGGCATACCCAGAACCGAAAAAGCGCGTATAGATATAATAGATTATCACGAATCAAAAATCGACGTGAAGGACGATGTGGCTGTTGAGGAGTGCTTCAAGTTCAAGGACTCGCCGACAGTCAGCTGGATAAACGTAACAGGTCTCCACGAAACCGAAATAATAGAAAAACTGGGCGAAGCCTTCGGATTCCACCCGCTGACTATTGAAGATATAGTGAGCACTGACCAGAGGCCGAAAATGGAGGATTTCGGCAATTACGTCTATATCGTCCTGAAGATGATATATATCGAAGCCCCCGGCGCAAGCATCACATCAGAACAGGTTAGCATCCTTCTCGGAAATAACTTCGTCATCTCCTTCCAGGAAAAGGCGGGGGATGTTTTCGATCCGATACGGACGCGGATAAATGCTTCGAAAGGGCGTATCCGCAAACTCGGCGCTGACTATCTTGCCTATTCGATACTCGATGCCGTGGTCGATAATTATTTCAATATCCTCGAATCGTTCGGCGAGAAGGCCGAGGAACTGGAAAACGAGGTTATAAAGAACTCCACGCCGGAAACGCTAAACCGCATGCACGGCCTAAAACGGGAACTCATCTCGCTGCGCAAGTCGGTCTGGCCGCTTCGGGAGCTGCTTTCCGGCCTCGGGCGCGGGGAAACGAAGCTATTCAAGAAGAGCACGGAGCTATATGTAAAGGACGTCTACGACCACACCATCCAGATAATAGATAACATAGAATCGCTTCGGGATGTCGTTTCCGGCATGCTTGACATATATATGTCCAGCCTAAGCAACAAGATGAACGAGGTCATGAAGGTGCTTACCGTAATCGCCACCATCTTCATACCGCTGACCTTCATAGCCGGCGTTTATGGAATGAATTTCGAGCACATGCCCGAGCTTGCCATAAAATGGGCTTACCCCGCGGTCATGGCGTTTATGGCATCCATCGGGATAATCATGTTTTTTTTCTTCAAGAGAAAGAAGTGGGTGTGAAGAATGGATTAGGACCTTACTTCAGCATGCCGAATCCTGAAGAAGAAAGATTCTAAAGAAATAGTGCCGGTTTATTCCTTCAGGGTGCACAGGCCGCGCTGCATGAGCATCTGGACGAACTGCCACACCCTCTTTAGGACAGGCTCCATCTCCTCGTGGTATTTGTCCCACATGAAATCGCATATCTCGCCAAGGCTGTGCCCTCCGTCGCACAGGTTCCAAACGTCGGTGCCGTGTTTGTCGAACCTAAAGCGCACGTTGTCGGGGCCTTTTATGAATTTTCGCACGAATCTCTCGAACTTGTTGAAGTTCTTCGGTATCGTCACCACTACGAACCCGTCGTCGTTGCAGTCCCATTCGACCTCGGCACGTAAGGGTTTTACCTTGAGGAGGCGTTGCATTTTCGGATCGAGGTCATTTAGATTTGCTGGCATGTGGTCACCTTGTGTGTTTACGGTCAATGATTGCCGTTTACTTCGGCAGATAGCCGACGCCGATAACCACGAATGCTATCGCGGACGCGGCGGCAATGAGTGCGAAGATGCGGGTGGTGCGTATATCCTTCCAGACGTTGCGTGCGGCCCATGTGAGTATGCCAAAGGCGAGGGAGACGGCAAAAAGAGCCACCAGAACCCAAAACGTCGCATTGATGTTCATATGCATTTCCCCAAAACCGTGATGCGATAGCGAATTGCGTCGCCGTAAATAAGCGTTTTCCAAGTATCGGCGCGGCACGGCTGAAAATCACGCAAAACGCCCTGTTTGAAATAGCAAATATTAAGTACTGCCAATCATTTACTCGCTAGACTCAAAAGACAGTTGGAGAGTGCATACCATAGCTGACGTTCGAAAGTCTGTTTATAAGCAAAACCCCACGGCTGCCGGTTTACGCAAAATCGAGGATGGCACCCTGCAATGGTTTGACCTTGAAATGTACGCAAACCTGAACACCGGAGTGCTGGAAGAATATCTCGACGAGAAGAACGCATCCGATGGGATGAAACTCTCGAAATGGTCATGGCCCAAGGTGATTATCGGCGTTGCGATAGGCGCCGCATTCGCCCTGATAAACCAGTATGTCGGCCTCAAGATAGGAATGGTGATCGGCGGTTCGTGGTACGTGTCGTATCTTCTCGGAATGGCGCTTCGCTGGAAACCGACCGAGATAAACATCGCGAGCGGCGCAAGTACGGGCGCGAGTATGATTTGTACCGGTTTCGTTTTCACTTTCCCTGCGATATATCTTTTATCCGGGTGGAACAAGGTGCACCCGTATAAGCAACTCATTGAGAATTCAGCCATACCCCCTATCCCGGTCGCGATAGTGGCAACAATCCTTGCCGCAATCCTCGGGTGCATGTATTTCATAATATTCCGCAGGGTCTGGCTCGTAGAGGATCCGCTCCCGATGCCCGGTTTCCAGGCATGGGTCAAGCTTCTCGACATGGCAAACGACTTCTCGGCAGGCGCGATGGAGCACGCCAAGCGCGCCATACGCTACGTAGGAATATTTATGCTTTTATCGGGTGCGCTCACGTTCCTCAAGGACTTCCCGTTCAAGTTCAAGGGGACCGGCGAAGAGGGGATGCCTGTTCTCGATTACATCTTCCGCAAGACCGAATACTATGAGGCGGGGGATATAATGATGCCCTATAGCCAGGCGCACTATACATGGATCAACTTCACGGTGACCCCGATGCTGATGGCAACAGGGTGGTTTATGAAATCACGTGCCGCAGCTCTCGTTTCGCTCGGCACCATATTCTCGTGGCTTATCGTGATTCCGCTCGCTGTTGCTCTCGGTATGCCAGCCTACGTCCCGACGCTTGGCGAAAAGGTCATACTGGCCGACATGTCCATGGCTGCACTCAGGGTGTTTAGCTACGTTGTAAAGCCGATGGCCGCAGGTGCGATTCTCGGCGGCGGCATGACCGGGCTCATAAAGATGGCGCCGATGTTCAAGTCGGCGACGGCAGACCTCTTCAAGCTGATGTCGCCAAAAAAGAACGTGGTCAAGGCCGGCGACGCACCGTCAAAGGCCTACGTGAAAGGAAAAGGCTGGTACGAATGGCCGATAAGCCACATACCGATCATGATGCTGATCGCATTCGTCGGCATATCGCTTACGTGGATTATAGGCGGTTATCCGCCATTGCCATCCATCGTGTTCTCGCTGTTGCTGATAGTGACAACCTTCTTCCTTGGCGCGATAGCGGTCAAGGTGATGGGCGAGACGAGCGTGGAGCCCGTATCCGGAACCTCGTTCATAGTGCTCCTCATGCTCTTTGGCGTGTTCAGCCTCATGGGACTTGACATGCCGCAGGTGATAGTCATGTCGCTTCTCGGCACCACCGTATTTGGCGGCGCGATATCGATGAGCGGAGATATAGTGACCGACTTCAAGAACGCGATATACATCGGCAACAGGCCATACATGCAGATGAAGGGCGAGCTTGTGGGCATCGTTCCCGGCGCGATAATAGCGGCGATAGGAGCAACCGTTCTTTCGATAGGTCTTGCGCAGGGTGTGGTGCAGCTCCAAGCGCCGCAGGCTCACGCGTTTGCCACCATCACGAGCGCCATAGCTGTAAAGGAGGTGGACTTCCTGATATTCGGCATAGGTATAGCGTTTGGCATACTGATGGAACTCGTCACAGGCATGGGAACCGCATTCGGCCTTGGCATGTACTTTACGCTCGGTCTTTCGTTCCCGCTGTTAATCGGCGGTTTCGCGCGCGACCTGTGGGAAAAGAAGTGGCTTGAGCCCAAGGTCAAAAAGGAGAACTGGGACGAGAAGAAGAAGACTATAAAGCTGCTCGACACCTATATGATCGCGACGGGCCTGATAATAGGCGAGGCGCTAATCGGCGTCATAGTTGCGATATACCTGGTCATCCCGCTCCTGACGAAGGGATTGGTCTAAATCCTCTTTCCAATCTTCATCAAAATCTTATCTATCTAAAATCTTATCTATTCAATAACAGGATAATATCCAGAGAATCAACTGAAATATTTCAGGAGTGATAAAAATGGCAGTCGGATTCGTCCTCATAAGCGCGGCACCCTCGAAGGAACACGAAGTATATGACGAACTCATGAAGATTCCCGAGATAGTGGAACTCCACCCTCTCTTTGGAGAATATGACCTGATAGCCAAGATAGAGGGCGGCGATTTCGACTCCCTCGGACACGTCATAGTCAACAAGATACGGACCATCGATGGCATAATAGACACGAAAACCCTCACGGGCACAAAATTTTAGGATGTTTTTATAATGTATGTTAGCGAACTCATAGGAAGGGAATTCCACGGATTCGAGAGCGAGGCTCTTGGCAATGTAAAGGATATCGTAGTCATGGACGATGGGTGGGTCATCGAAAAACTCGAAATAAAGATCCCCCGCCACATCTGCATAAAATACGGGATAGCCCGCTTCACTTCGAAAACGGTTGCAATCCCGATGGAATTCGTAATCCAAAAAGACGGGCAGTTGATGTCGATTTACGCGACAGAAGAACTTTTCAGGATGTTGCATCTGGTCGAAAGCAAGTGATTGCCCCTATTTTACATAATGGCTGTGAAACAGTGCAACCGTAATCTGGTTATGCGAAAACTGTTTTCATCCGAATTGGATTAAAAAACCGGCGTATGAATTTTCATGCACCCAATTTTTGAAGTATCATCTCCGCCACTTTCTTGCCTGAGAGCAACATGCCGCCGAATATCGGGCCCATGCGGGGCGCCCCCATCACGCCGTTAGCCGCCATTCCCGCGACGTAAAGGCCGGGATATATCTCGACGGTGTTGTTGACAGTCGTCTCCTCGCCGACCTCGGCCCACATGGAGCGTTCGCCCTCGACCTTTCCGCTGGGGGTTCGCAAGCGCCCGGCCTTCTTCGCAACGACGTTGCAAACCTCGCATGGGTGGCCGGTGCCGTCCACTACGAATTTTGCCCGTATCGTGAGAGGGTCGACGTGCATCTTCGTGATGTCGACGCCCGTCCAGTTTATGACCACTCCCGACACCTTGTTGTCGTCGTCGCGGATCATGACGTCCTGCACGGTCATGGAGTTGAAGACCCTCGCCCCGGAGTCGATGCTTTTAGCCAGCAGTTTTGCCACGCACTCGACGCTGTCCGCCGTGTAGTAGCCGTCGTTCGACCCTTCGACCTTTATGCCGAATTCATTCATTATCGGCAATGCCGCCTCCTGTATGACGATGACTGGAAAGTTCATGCCTCCACCCCACATGCCTCCGCCGGGCGCGAGCTTGCGCTCGAAGAGAACTACTTTCTTGCCAGCCTTTGCCAGATAGTGGGCAGCCACCATGTTCGCGGGACCGCCGCCGACGAGCGCGACATCCACGTCAAGATGGTCGAGGAATTCTCTGCTGAAACGGTCGAATATCTTGCGGGTAACCACGATTTCATCTATAACGGTCATCTGTTCCACCTGTGTTAGGATAGGGTATCGAAACTCCCTATTTACAAGTTACTGGAAATCTGTGAAAAGCACGTTTCGGCGGCTGTTGCATGCAACACTTTTTTAACGGATAACGGTTTAGAAACCGGCAAGGCGTAGGGGGTGACCATGTTCGGCGTAAGGCATTTCGAGATATCGGACCTCGAGCGGGTCGTGGAGATAGCGAGCGGCAGCCTCACGGAAAGCTATGCACCCGAATTCTTCCTTAACATCTGCACCTTCTATCCCGACTGCTTCCTTGTCGCCGACGGGTGCGATGCGAAAACGGCGGGTTTCATAATAGGCATACGAAACGACTGCTCCTCGGCGCGGATATTATTGCTTGCCGTGGATGAAAGCCATCGCGGCGAAGGGATAGGTTCAAGGTTGCTTGGCAGGTGCCTTCATATGCTCCAGCTGCACAACGCAAAGAGCGTCACCCTGGAGGTCGGGGTCGAAAACGTAAAGGCCGTCTCATTTTATCTCAACCGGCATTTCCGGATAAAGGAACTGGTGAAGGGCATCTACAACGACGGTTCTGATGCCTATGTCATGGAAGCTGTTTTGTAGAGCGGATAGGACTCCGACACCATCCTGAATTAAAACGGATGTTGCAAACACCCGTAAAAATAGATTATTTGGATATGATTTGAGGGGGATGCAGGATAATATGGAAAATGAATGATAGTTAATCGGATAAATAATTGAACATTTTAGGCAGCGACATCCTCCCGCCCTAAAGGGCGGGGCTTCCAACTTGGAAATATGCCGATAGTTTAGTCTGATGAACGTTTTCTTGATGCCGTACGTATCCACAGGTTGTTTCCAAGTCTACATTCCTTCGCATACTTGCGGAGGAAGACAATGAACCTCCCCGCAGCAAGCTACGGGGTATCTGGTGAGGCGCCCGCATGCGGGCGCCTTAAATTTTAGTCAACTTCATCTGCTTATATCCTTCTTT
>PGXE01000062.1 GCA_002838935.1 Thermoplasmata archaeon HGW-Thermoplasmata-1
CAATGGTGCCTTCAATTCCCGAAAGGTTTTCCATTATGCTCTGGTTGAGGGCTTCGACTGTCGCGAGTGCGGTTTCCATTGCGCCGGTTACGTTCTCCATCGCGGCTGCTGCCGTCTCGTCAACCATCGGCTGGATTCCCGAGAGGTTTTCCATTATAGCATTGATTGCGCCTTCAATCTCAGATGGAAGCGGCGGAATCTCGCCCACCGGTTCATATTCACCGCTGATTATGTTCCATACCAAGATGCTTACGGTAGTCGGGTCGATTACAGTGTTGGCTGGAGGCAGGTATATTGTATATATCGTTTCGCCCGTGTCGGGATTTTCAATAGGAACGCTACCCAACGCACCCTCAGCTATGTATTCGTAATAAAGGACAAGTATCCTATTATCGAGTCCAAGACCGCCCGGAACCGGGCTGTCCTTGTTATTGGGGTCGGATCCTTGCTCAAACCGTTCGTTCAATACCAGTATTTCGACGGAGTCCCAGATTCCGTCGCCGTCGGTATCGGCCTTGGTCGGGTCGGTTTCATAAACGTAGACCTCCTCGTAGTCGTTGAGCCCGTCGCCGTCCGAATCCTTGAGGTTTTCATTCGAGCCGATCTCGCGCTCTTCCTTGTTGGTCAATCCGTCGCCGTCAAGGTCGGAAGGCGTTGAGTGCGGATCGAAGGGATTCGAGCCTGCGTTGAGTTCGCGCTCGTTGGAGTATCCGTCGCCGTCGGCATCCTCACTAGCCGTGGTTGCGTTATCTGCCAGTGCGTATGCGGTATCGGTAGTATAGTTGACCTGTTTTTTCACCAACTTTATTATTTCGCTTGCGTTCTCTCCTGCAGCATTGCTGATGGTTTCTATCGCAGGGTCAATAACATCCTTCTTTAGGGTGGTTATGGCCTCACTGGCATTTCCAGCGGTTTCGGTGACGGTCGCAACTATCTCAGCCGCGGCTTCTTCTGCCATTCCAGGGGCATCTGTCACCATCCCCTCAGCAGATTCACTCGGTGAATCACTGTTATGGGTATATACAGTCACCTCGCCGGTTGGCACGCCGGTATTATTCTGGTCATACGCAATGATGTAGAATGCGTGCCAAGTGTAGAAACCCTCGTAATCATAATCGTTGTATTCGGCCGTGGTGTCCCAATCGAAGGTATAATTACCATTGTCCAAAGTCATTTCATGCGGCGTGGGCGTTCCTTCTTCCAGTATGGCTCCACCGAAATCATCATAATAGAGAATCGTAACTACAACTTTCTGGATGGATTCACCTACATTTTTGCCAAGGCCTGCATCACTGATGTTCTCTGCCGCCACTCTGAAGTGAACGGTTCCGTTGACATCGCTGTCCTTACTAACATTATTGCCCTGCCAGTCTGTGACATTGTATGAACTGATCGTCGGCTTGTGGTTTATCCAGATGTCGCGGGAAATATTGTGATACTGTCCATCTTCTGCCGTAGCGTTCACATAAACCTTCGCGATTCCGGCAGACATTTTTGTGACAGTCCAACTGCCCCCGTAAAGTGTGGAATCATCCTTATTCACCGTAAGGGGGACCGATATCCATTCGCCATCTGTTCCAAGAACAGATGCGTTGCGGTAGGTTATAGGGTTGTAACTGTCCCCGGTAATAGTGGCGCTTATGCTCACCGAATCCCCGATGTTCGCAACCGGTATGTTGTCGGCAGGCGAATTTATATTCACGGCGGGTTTCGTAAGAATTGTATGGAATGCGAAACTTCCCATCTCCGCATCACGCGTTATCTTGGTCTCGTCGATGTCGTTGACAGTGACCTCCACCGTAACCACGTTGTCCTCTCCAACCAGAGTATATATCTCATTGAAGGTCAACGTAAACTGCCAGTGCTCGTCCACCTTCGGTTCGTAATTGGGATAGGTGTCCTTCGATATAGCATTATTCACATAGAATGCCAGATAGGTTTCTGATTGTGACCCCGAGTCGTTGACCCAGGAAAGCTTTACTTCTGCCTTCTCTATCACGTCGAGTGGATAGTTTTTGGTTGAGGTGTCTATGTCGATAGTAATATTATCCGGTTTTGTGGTGAACCATATAGTCGTGAGCGCCCCTTTATCATTGACTGTATCCTTACTATTTATTTTAGAAACGTCAACTGCCAGATTCGGCGCGTTTTCAGGCTTGAAAACTGTCTCGAACCTGTCTACCGCATGAACTATTCCATCGCCGTCGTAGTCCTCGGGCGTGGATTTCCAGTTGTATGGATCGGAGCCTGCCGCGTATTCCTCGTTTGTCGTGTATCCGTCACAGTCGGGATCGACATCGACATCAGTGTAAGGATTTTTCTCGGTCGGGTCTGTGCCCCTGGCGAGTTCCATGCCGTCGTCGTAGTCGTCGCCGTCAGTGTCGAATTTTGTTGGGTCAAGACCGTATATAATATAGATGCAAATCTCGTCTATGTCCGGGATGCCGTCAAGGTCAAAGTCGCTAAGAAGGTTTGTTGTTGCGGTTTCTTCACCTGACTCGGCTAAAAGTATCAATATGCCAAAAGCCATCTCACTGGCATCTATTGCTCCATCTATGAGCATGCCTGCGACTGCGTATGCGCCCGTGTCACCCTCAAATAATTGGTTAACTACGGTCTGCTTTCCATTATTAAATTCCCCGAAAACATTTTGAACTGTCTCGTTTTCTACAAGAACCAAAGTCAAAGTCCCAATTAATAGACTTTGATTTTTATCGAAATCGTTGTTGAATTTTTCTTGAACATCTAGCCAATACTCATAACCGGGCGTGCCGGTCATTCCCCCCTCAGAATCGGAGGGAATTTCAGAAGGCATCAAATCAAAACCTATATTCGCCGTGCTCTGCACAGTTTCAAGCAATTCGTCGATTTGCCATATGATATCTTCGCAACTGACTGCGGGGTCTACTCCCATTGCGGCATCGTAAAGTGCTTCAAGCTGTGTCTGTAATTCTATGCGCAAATCCTCATCGAGGGTCGCTCCGATTATCCCTTGCGCCTCTTCAAGCAATGGAATTGCGGTTCCAAAACCAGTGTCCGCACCAAATATCAAATCTTCCGTCGGCTCGTTGCCGTATACATCCATCGGACTTGGTATATCCTGCGCCAAAACAACTCCTGCAAAGACGCTTGACAGCATCATCAATGACATGACCAAAGCTATGTGCCTGCTGACATTTCCTGTATTCTTTCCCATGTTCCCACTCCGTTGAGTAATACTTTGGTTATTATACTCTTTATTTAAATAGTTTGCCCTAAGTGATTTAGCTGGTGATTTATTAACCGATCCCGCTGATTTTCGACTGTTGCGGCTGTTGCGGCTATCTGCGCCGCATCCTGCTTCAATGCCCGTTGTTGTTATTTCTTCCATCTCGTTTTTCCTCCCTTCAAGGCCATTTGGCCGTCTTTTTGCAAGGCCGGGGCAAAGCGCGAGAAGACGCGAAAGACGCATCCTCCGCGCCTGCCCCAAGCCCTGATTCTACAATCTCCGAACATCGTTTCTTCTACTTAAGGTTTGTTTGACGAATTGTAACAATGGACATAAAAAATACAATTCGGAATACGGACAGAATACGCGCTTCGCTTGTATTCGCCCTATCTCGGAATTTGCATAACAAATTCCTCAACCGCCACCTCGTTTAGGAGGTGGCTAGTTGACGGGTCTTGTGATTGAAAGGAAAAAATCGCAAAAAGGGAATGCCCCGGACGCGGGGATTTCTCGCGAAAAGGAAGGTGCGAAAGACGCGGGGATTTATCGCGAAAAACGAGCTTGCGCGCGCAAGCGAAAAAGAAGAAAAAAGGGGGATAAAAAACGGACGCGTCGCGTTCACGCATTCAAAGATATATCTTGTCGTGGTGATCATAATCCTCGATTATGACCTTCTCTAAATCATTGTCCACTAAAAAAACGAGAACGAAACTCTTGTCGATGTGAACCCTTTTGAGGTGCTGTAGCGGCTTGCGGAGATTTTTGTAATGGTCTGGATTTGCGCATACCTCTTCTATCTTCTTGTATACTGCTTCAAGCTGTTTCGGGTTCTTTTTGGCGAGTTTGAAGAATATGCGCTCAACAGATTCCCGTAGTTCGCATTCATACATCCTAGCTCAGCCCGAAGTGTTTTTTGAAATCTTTCACCTGCACAGTGGGCTCTTTCTGCCTTGCGTTCATCTTTTCTATGAACTCAGGCCTCAGTTCGGGTTCAAGAACCTCTTTTCCGTATTCATCGATTATTAGCCTGACCGCATCTGATTTGTTGTTCAAACCGAACATGGCCTTTACCAGATTGACTACCCGATCTTCGCGCTCATCGAGAGTTACGACTGCCTGAACCATACGCATTATTCCTCCATGTTTATTTATGAATCCGAATTTACGGTATTTTGCAATTAATCCAAATGGATTATAATTAATCATAATAAAAAATTACTATTTATAATTTATCTTGAGTTGCTTGCGCCTATTTCAAGGTGACTGCTGTTTGTTTGACGGGCTTTGTGATTGAAAGGAGAAAATCGCAAAAAGGGAATGCCCCCGGACGCGGGGAAATCTCGCAAAAAGGGAGCTTGTATGCGTGGCGAAAAAGAAGAAAAAAGGGAGAAAAAAAGGAGTGGTATCGTGCATGGGATACGCGCCAAAGCCCAGCTATGCCAACGACCGGTTCCGACCAGCCTCGGCAAGCGAAACAGTCATGGAATTTTGCGGCCTGCCGCCTGCCTTGTCCCGCCCACGCGGGAACTGTTGCGGCCTAAGACCCTTCGCATCCGACGCTTAAGAGACAACCTTTACGGGTCCTCCGCTGCCCGGCCTGACGAGAACATTCACAGTGTCGCTGGAGCTGGCACCGTCATTGTCCGTGACGGTAAGGGTCGCAACGTATGTTACAAGACCCTGCCCAGCCTCGTATGCGTGGGTCACGCTCTCTCCTTTTGCTATCGGCGAACCGTCCCCGAAGTCCCAGACATAGGATATTATCTCGCCGTCTGAATCTGTGGAACCGTCGCCTGTAAATTCAACATCTCCGCCCGCAGGCGCCCTGACAGCCTTGCCGTAGGGGCCGCCGACAGGGCCGGCCTCTGCATACGCCGCAGGCGGGTCGTTCACGCGAATCGTCTTTACAGCCGTGTCGGAATAGCCGTAGCTGTCTGTCACGGTCAGCGAAACAACATATTCTCCGGGCTCGTCGAAAACGCGGACCGGTGCTGATGATGTCGAATCTACGATGCCGTCGCTCTCGAAGTCCCACGCCCACGATACTATCTCATCACCCTCGTCCGCGTCTGTGGAAACGTCGCTAAAGCGCACCTCGTCTCCGGGATTCGGCACCGCGGGCATCCACGTGAAGTCTGCTTTTGGCGGAGTCAGCGGCGACCAGATGGGCAGTTCGACGCAGGATGCGTAATCAGGCGAATCATAGAGTATGGTCCATGCCGCTTCGGCAGGCAGGTCGAACTCGTTTAACACCTCTATTCGCAGCTCGTCCATCGCGATGAACGGCTCTCCGTCGACAAAACCTTCCAGGGGCGCGTTCATCGTCTCTTCGTAGTCGTTGTTCTCTACATGCCTCTCGTGTCCGAGCACCATCCGGTAGCTGCCGTATGCGAGGGTGCCGCCTATTATGGCATCCACGTTCTCGCCTGAATCCACGAGCCTTGCAATGAGCGTCTCCCCGTCGTAGAGGTTCAGGCTCATGTAGGGCACGAGGCCCGCGTTCCCGTGCTGGTTGAAGTGAAGGTCGACCATGACGTCGTCGCCAGTCTTCCCTATCACCACGCCTCCGTCAAGCGCCATCGACGCTTCGAAGGGCGTGACGTCCCAAAGGCCGGTGAAGGTCGCGGGAATCGCGTTTTCCGGCTTATCAAAATCCATCCACTGCTCTGATGGAAGCTCTCCGCCAACATCGGGCGAGCCTGCGGAAACACCATCTGCCAGAACCGTCGAGTGGAAGTAGAGAACCGAGGGGTT
Source organism: Thermoplasmata archaeon HGW-Thermoplasmata-1 (assembly GCA_002838935.1). Taxonomy (GTDB): domain Archaea; phylum Thermoplasmatota; class E2. Next base: position 5,963 of record PGXE01000062.1, read on the forward strand.
CTTTATGATGACATCCGCCGTGTCGCTTGCCACTACATCGCCGCCTTTTTGCACAGTGAACGTTGCGGTATACCATCCAGTGGCTTCGTAGATGTGAACCGGATTTTGTTCTACAGACGACATGCCGTCGCCAAAGTCCCATCCGTATGAATACTCCCCGTCCCCTCCGTTCGCAACACCCGCAAACTGCAGAGGCTCGCCGGTGATGCCTTCGTAGTGTCCGCCCGCATCCGCATCGACTATGCGGTCGACTGTAACAGTCACGCTGTCTGTGTAGAGCGGTTCCGCTTCGAGTCCGTCGTAGTAGAACGCTTCAATCGTCACTTCGCCATCCGCAAGCTCTCCGAGTTGCCAGTTGTAATCCCACGAAGACCATGTTTTGCCGTCCGAAGATGTATTGGTTGCATTAACCTCTGCACCGTCGTTTATTACAAGGAACACTCCTTCATCATGAACAGGCGGAACATAGACTGATACCGATATATCAACAGTATTAAATGCGCTTTTGCCTCCGTCGTCTGTGACGGTAAGGTTCGCGGTATAGCTCCCCGGCGTTGTGTATGTGTGCGCTTGTGTCTTTGATGTGGTTTCAAGGTCGTCAGTTCCCTGATATTCCGCAGAGCCGTCGTTGTTTATGTCAAGTTTCCAGGATGCAATGTTCCCGTCAGTGTCGCTTCCGCTCATCGTGAAAGTAACGGCCAGCGGCGCATTACCCGACGTTGGGCTGGCCGAAAGCATGCAGGCCGGCGGCTGGTTTGCCTGCCCGCCGTTCTGGACGTTCACTGTAACCTCGTCGATTGCCGACCACGCCGTGCCGTCGAAATATTTCGCCTTGATAGTATGTGGGTCATTTGAAACTGCCGTAGAATCCCAGGGATAAGTCCATGATAATGTTCCCGAGGCGAGCAGCCATGCGCCGCCATCAATGGATACTTCGACGCGCTTGCCGGATGGGGTTCCTCCCGCAGTGGGGGTCCCCTGAACGTTGTCCGACTTTGCCCCTTCACCAGCCAAGTTTGTTGCGGAAACGTTGTAAGTGTAAGTAATCCCATTCACGAGTCCGGTGTTGTTATACCATCTCTGTGTAGCCGGAACGGTTGCGTAAGCGCCAATCGTCCCGTTCCTGTAAATCTTATATTGGGTGATTGCCGAGCCGCCGTCGCTGGCTGGCGCGTTCCATGAAAGGTTAACGTAGCGGTTGCCGGATAATGCCGTTGGGGTTGGAACTTTTCCGGGAACTGTAGACGCAACGCCGCCAGTGAAGATGTAATCCGCACCATTGCCACTATCGGGTGCTCTATCTACTGTGAATAAAACAATTCCAACTAGGGCCCTGGTTATTGCATTTGTGCTCGTAAACTTGTAGTCCTTTCCAGCGGCTCCGTCTGGTATACTAAATACGCTTTTCGAAAAAGTCCAAGTTATATAGATACCATCAACGGAACATGCTACATCTCCAGAATCGGTAAGCGTATTTCCCGCAGCCCCGCCTAGATATCCATGCTTGTATGTCCATGCGCTACCATCATACTGCGCTTTCACATATCTATTAACATAAGAAGCAATGCCAGTTTGAGATAATTTAGTACCGCTAGCGTCGGTTGGGACAAAATGCACATAATAACTATACGGGGCAGCAAGGGTAGCACCCTCGCCTGCATTTCCATAGAGTTTCATTGTTATCTTTAATGTTGTTTCTGTTTCACTATGGAACCATACTTTATCGATATCTAGTCCAGAGGCCGGGACGCCAACTCCGGTGATGACACCAATCGTTGCATCACCTTGTGGATCTGACCCTATTTCAGGGCTGGTTTCGCTGCCCATCGTAGTTTGAAGGTAAGGCGCAACAAACCCATCGCTCGAAAGATATGCGTTGAAAACGTAATCGGGATTGTCCATCAGGAAATCCCTGCTCAAACCTTCGAGGCTTTCCGGCAGTCCGGTATTGGAACTGCTGCTCTCCGGCCATCCCGTAGGCCCGTCCGCTCCGTCGCCCATGCGTCAACGTCGCTTCTGTCTGGCATATCCTTGTTTCCAAGCATGACCGAAACAGCCTCGGCCCGGCTGGCCGGGTTTGCTATGCCGTAACCGACCAGCGGATAATCCGGAACGAAGCCGCTTAGCGGATATGTAGCTGGAACCGTTATCCAGCCCATGTCGCATGGCTGCGCCGTCTTGAACACTACCTCCTGAAGTTCGCTTCTCGTAAGTATGCCATCGCTCAACGGGCCTGATGATGTCGTGGTTCCTTTCGCGATTATCTGCCCCGCCCCACCATACTGCCCGACATTGTTGTCTTCAAGCTGATTTCTTGCGGCAAGAAGCGCCGTAGCAAAAACTCCTGCCGTATATGGCGTAGCCGCGCTGGTTCCGCTGTGGCTGCCCGTAGCATCAACGCTGGTTGAATGCGCCGCAGGTATGGTGCCGGAGCCATACGACGATATGTCTACTGGCTTTCCCGAACCGATAATGGACTGGTCGCTTCCGGTCGTGACCGCGCCCACAGTTACTATCCAGTCGGGACCGGTGTATTCCGAGGAGTAGGTCGTGTGCGGCACTGTGAATGTATTGGCCGCGCCGTTTCCACCTGCGAAAAGAACTGTCTGCCCTCGTTCGACCGCGGTTCTAGTCGATTCCGTCGACGATTCCATAAAGAAGGGAGCGCCGACGTTTGCTATGGTGCCCCAACTGTTGGAAACGAAATCTATCCAAGGCTGATTGTAAACCCACGCTAAACTGTCTGTTCCTTCCACTATGACAAGCAGTGCGTCAGGACAGTAGCCATAGATATTTCCTGCGGCAACAGACGCGCTTCCGGTGCCGTGCCCGTCACCATCGAGTATCCTATTGTTGCTGGCTATGGATCCGCCCCCGACTTTCGCCCCGATTATCTTGGTGCCCGGAATCCAATATAGACTGCTTTTGGATATGGTGGGGTAGTTTGTATTATATTCTGAAGCATAAGTTGAGTATATTTTTTCTTCATCCCATTCGATGTTTATCGGTTGTGCATTGCTGGGGAATTCATCACCTAGATATGTTGAAGGATGCTTCGTAAATCCTTCTGTAAGGTCATATACTGCTTGATTTCCATAGGTAGTTGCTCGAAAATCCTTGTGGAAGAAGTTTATGCCTGTGTCAACTATCGCTATGACGACTATTCCGTCGCCATTGAAATCGCTCTGCGGCGGAATTCCGACGCCCGCGGTTCCACTTATCTCAATGTTACCTGAAACCATCGCGTTGTCAAGAGGCGAATCTATGGTGACATAAGGCACGTCGCCTTCGCCGCCTTCCAAGGTCGAGAAGGTCGTTTCAAGTCCGCTATTTGTGCCCGCAGGCAGGCCGCCGGACGTGCTGGTCGATTCAGGCGTGGCGGGAGTTCCAACTATCGTAAAAGCCAAATTGCATGCCTCGGACCACTTGTCAGTATCATAGTTTATCATCACGTGCATGACGTAATCGCCGGAGGGCGCGTCTGTGGGCACGGTCCAACTGGCGTCGACTGAATATCCGCCGGAGGATTCTGCACTATTCGAACCATCCGATTGAATAGTATATACAATGGCGCCATTCGAATTGGCGATTAGGAATTTTGCGAGTGTGGCGGCATCTATCGTTTTGTCTGAGACGGGCTTTGTGTTTCTGCTGCTAAGACCCACGGGTTCGCCCACTGCGACAGTATAGACGTTAATACCCGCAATCATCGCAATGCCGGTGGGGTCGATCAAACCGCCAGTGTAAATGTGCGGATCGCCGGTGTAATACTTTGGCTCCACGGGCGTAGTTTCCCCACTAGAGATTACACCTTCTATCGTGCAGGTGTCGGTGGTTATCGCTCCACCGTCCTCAGGAGAGCTTATCTTTAGGCCTGCTCCGCTTCCGGTGCCGCCAGCGGCAAGAACGCACTTATATGCATCGATCAGACCGTGGCCCTTTGCGTAATGACTGCCGGTCGTTTCATCATATTCACCGAGTGCCGTGAATTTGTATGCCGTGGATTCGATGATGTCTTCGACTTCGGCGGGAGTCAGATCCGGGTTCGCCTGATACATCAGCGCGACTATCCCTGCAACGTGCGGGCAGGCCATGGACGTGCCGGACATAAGCGCATAGGGCAGCAGCACGGGAACTCCACCCATGCCTGCTGCAGCAAGCGGCGTTGCCGTGCCCGCCGTTGACATTATGTTCGAGCCGGGCGCGGAGATGTCTGGCCACGTTTCAGGTTTGCTTATTTGACCGCGTGAACTGGATGATGCCAGCGAACGGTCGCGGCTGCCGCTGTCGCCATCGTCGTAATTTGCCACACTTAGGGCATTTGGATTTTTGGACTCCGAGCCTGTGGCATCGGTAGTTCCGGTGCCGCCGTCGTTGCCTGCCGCAAAGCAGACTGTGATGCCGTTTCTAACGATTTCGTTGACCGCCATGCTTATAGCGGAACTTGGGCTGTATGCCCCTGTGCTGCCCCAGCTACAACTAACTACTTTGATTGGCGGATTGACCGTGTCGTGGTTCTCTATAACCCACTGCAGGCCCTCAAGCCCGTTCAGCACCAATATCGCTTCGCCGCAGCCAAGACCGTAGATGGAGGCTCCCGGCGCGGCTCCACGATACTGGCCGTTTGAAGAAGTGCCGTCCCCCGCGACTATGCCGGCGCAGTGGGTTCCGTGTCCCGAGGACGTATCAGAGTCAGGCACATCTACCCATTGGGTCATCGTATGGCCTGTCTGGGTATTGACCAAAACCTTGCTACTCACGCCCTTAAGATTCATGACCACCTTGCCATGCCATTCGAGGTCTGGGTGTGTTGCATCGACACCGGAATCTATCACGGCGACACCGATACCGGAACCATCTATAACATTGCCCTCGGCATCCACCAACGTCGGAAGCGCAGGGTCAATAAAGTCAAAATGCGAAAACGATTCATCCCATACCTCTTTTGCGAGCGTGGCCTCGGTTGCCGTGTCAAGATAATACTCCAATTCATAATTATAGTCAAGATAATTCACGAGAGGTGACCTTGCAAGTTCAAGAATCTGCGCCTTTGTCGCTAGCGTGAAAACGTAATCTATCTCCTTGTATTCCCTTAAAACAGGCAGTTCCATGTCTTCGAGCAGTTCCAGGCCATTATCGTCAAGCCGCCCGAATCCGATGAATGTCTCTATTATTTCCGCCGGACCGACCCTCTCTAGTTCTTTGTTTAACTGCGGGCTGAATTTGGATTCGCACGCCTCATCGCCAGCCATGGCCGTAGGCACTGCCGCAAAAACACTTCCAAGCATCAGCAACGCCAGAAAAACGCTCAAAAACCGGTTCGCGACGCTCGGTCCCCTGTTGACTCCGATGGATTTGGTCCCTTTCCCGGATTTCTCGGATATAGCTGATTTTCCTGCATCTAAAATTATCTTTCCGCATGACATCTGATTCATCTCCCCGTGATCGCTATTGAATTACAATCGCTATTGAATTACAAGGACGTAAGTGCAAATGTCTATATATATAATTTTGGGAACAATCGTCGTGTTTCCGAGGTGGATCTGGTTGGAAACGTGTTAATCTGTTGTGTTAATCTGTTGGGTCCGGGATGCCGGGGCTAACACTATTCTTAAATGACCGAATAGTTTTTAATCGGTTACCTGTTTTATTAATGCACATTTTTATTTGAAAAATCAAATTAGGCTTCCGACCAAATACCGATCATTTGCATCAATAATCCCGACCTCGACCCCGCTCCCGACCTCCGCACACCCATCGAACACCACCGAATGTCGGTCGTGTTCAAAGATTGGCTAAAACTAATCATCTCTTAAGGGGATGACATCTCCGACATCAATCAACAACCTCGGAGGTGTCATCCTTGCCCCAGATG
>PGXE01000063.1 GCA_002838935.1 Thermoplasmata archaeon HGW-Thermoplasmata-1
GTAAGGCGGGTCAATAACCGGCGTGATTGCCGCGTTATCGGCCGAAAGACAAATAAACTCAGTTCCGGTTTGGAAATGTAGAGTTAATCATAATGCTCACAAATAAATCGCACTGCTGAATCATAGTATTGCGGCAGGAACGCTTTTTCACAGAAATCATTTATTCATACTGGTTTTGCCTTCCGACCGCCCCCGCGTTTCCCTCGCGTATCGAACAATCATACATTTTATAAAGAAACGCCGAATTCGAATAACGATAGCCATGGTGAAGGATGACTTCATACCTTACGTAAAGCCAGAGGAAAGCCTCAAGGAGCTGACCGTGCGCGCCCTGATTGTCGGCGCGATTCTTTCAGTGATCATGGGCGCTGCGAACGCATATCTCGGCCTCTACGTCGGGATGACGGTCTCTGCGACCATTCCGGCGGCGATAATGTCGTTTGCCATACTCCGCCCGTTCAAGGCGACCATACTCGAGATAAACATAGCCAAGACGGCTGCCTCCGCAGGCGAGTCGCTTGCCGCAGGCGTCATCTTTACCATCCCCGCATTCCTCATGCTCAAGATGGGCGGCGCATGGGAATCGGTTCATTACCTCGAGACCACGGCGATAGCTTTCGTCGGCGGTGTTCTCGGCGTTCTCTTCACCATTCCGCTGCGGCGCGTCCTCATTCTCCAGACGGACCTGCCTTTCCCCGAAGGGATAGCGGGCGCGGCAATCCTTGAAACCGCGGACAAGGGCGGCAAGGGTGCGATACTCGTATGGATTTCCCTTGCGATAGGTGCAATCTTCAAGTTCTGCCAGGAGACGCTCGGCATCTTCAAGGGAACGATAAACAAGGTCTGGTCCATAGGCTCCTACACGATAGGCGGCAAGGATGGAACAGGCTACGTCTACGGCGGCAGCGCGCTCTCCGTAGCTCTTCTCGGTGTCGGCTACATCATAGGCCCGAAGATAGCCTCGTTCGTTCTTTGCGGCGGGCTTCTCGGGTGGCTTGTCATAATCCCCATAATAGCGCTCATAAGCGGCATACCCGTGCCCACGACGGCATCGGACCTCGCGAACGCGGCAAGCTACGGCGGCCCGCAGGTCTGGGGCTTCTTTGCGATATGGTCGGGACAGGTGCGATACATAGGCGTCGGCGCCATGATCGTGGGCGGCCTTTGGACCCTTTTCAGGCTACGCACGGCACTCTCGGCGGGCGTGAAAGAAGCGATAAAGGGGCAGAAGGCAGGCATTGGCGCAGGGCAGAGTAGCCGCACGGATACCGACATGAGCATGAAGCTCACGTTCCTCCTCATATTTGCGATGGTCATCCCGATAGGCCTAGTATACTACTTCTTCGCAAGAAGCCTTGGCGGAACGGCCGCATGGGCCATACCGATGGTGCTTTCCATCGTCATGGTCATACTCGGTTTCTTCTTCGCGGCGGTGGCAGGCTACCTCGCCGGCCTGGTCGGCTCGTCGAACAACCCGATATCCGGAGTGACGGTCGCCACCTGCCTGTTCGCCACCCTGCTCGTCATGCTGTTTGGCGCATCCGGTTTTGCGGGCGCGGCGGTCGCTCTCGGCGTTGCCGCGGTGATATGCTGCGCGGCGGCCATATCCGGCGACGTCATGCAGGACCTATCTACAGGCCACTTCCTTGGCGCAACGCCAAAGAAACAGCAGATAAGCGAGATAGTGGGCGTGATACCTGCGGCCCTCGTGCTCGGGCTCGTGTTAAAGGTGCTTGACAAGGCATACACTATCGGCAGCCCATCGCTTCCGGCGCCGCAGGCGGGCATGATGGCAAGCGTCATAGAGGGAATCATGGGCGGAACAATGGTCTGGCCCTACATTCTTGCAGGCGCCGTCATAGCGATAATACTCATACTGCTCAACCTGCCGATAATGCCTGTTGCTGTCGGAATATACCTTCCGTTCTACCTCTCGGCTCCGATAATGCTCGGCGGCCTGGTGCGCTACACGGTCGAGAAGAAGATGGACAAGCTCTCCGGCACGGGATACGAGAAAGCGGAGGCCGAGGACAAGGCGATAATGGACGTAGGGCACAAGAAGTCCTCAAAGGAGACTGCGATAGAGGCGGGGCTTCTCTTCAGTTCGGGCCTGATTGCGGGCGAGGCGCTGATGGGCGTTCTTGCGGCAGGACTCATAGCGGGAGGCATCAGCATGACGCTAAAGGACCGCGTGCCAGGCTGGCCCGGAATGTTCGTGATGCTCTTCCTTGCGTTCCTCATAGGATACATCACCCTGAGGTCGTTTAGCCATGAGCGAAAGGAATCGTCCTAGCCGCGAAAGGCTGAAGGGGCGGGCAACGGGCAAGAACCTGCTCGACATGGTGCCGACAAGAACGACTGATGCGCAGTGGTACGCCGACGATGGCGGGCTTACAAGGGTCCGGAGAAAGAAATTTCATGGCAGGATTGGCAGGTTCTTCTGCAAGCTGCTGGGAAAGCCGGACTACCTCACGATAAAGCTCGACCTGATAGGCTCAGCCGTATGGGGACTGTGCGACGACAAAAGAGATATCCGGTCGATACTCTGCTCGCTTGAAATGGAATTCCCAAACGAAAAGGAGCTTGGCGAAAGGCTGAAGGTGTTCTTCTTCCACCTTGAGAAGGGCGGAATGGTGCATTTTGCCTGAATGCTTTTCTCTTTTCAACGTGTTCTTCCAAAACATAATTATATCCATTTTACATAAGGCCAAAAGCGAAAGCAATGAACGATAATTGTGCAATAATGGTGGAATGGCATGAAAAAAACACTCGTAATTATGGCGGCGTGCATTTTTTTGTTCTCGGCGGGCATCGGATTTTTTTCAACCTCCGGCCATGCGCAGAACGTCTATCCGTATCATAACAACGTAACGCTCCAACTCGACCTTCAAAAACTGGCGGATGCGAATCCGGAGAGGGCGCGGCTGTTCTCCATCGGGCAGTCGGTGCTCGGTCAGGACATCTGGTGCATCGAGATAACGAATTTCGCGATTGAGGGCGACAAGCCGGTCATATACATCGACGGCGCCCACCACGGAAACGAGCAACTGAGCATGGAACTCGCCTACGTGTTCGCGGAATTCCTGCTAAACGAATACTCCGCGAACGAGAGCGCGAGGACGCTTGTCGATACGCGCCATTTCTACATAACCCCGCTTATGAACGTCGATGGCAACCTGCTCGATCTGAGATACAACGCGCACGCGGTCGACATAAACCGCAACTATCCGTTCCAGTGGACTGGCGACGGCGACCTGCTCGGCCTGTCGTCCCCCTCATCCGAACCCGAGGTAGAGGCGAACATGGCATTAATCGAGAGCATCATGCCGGACCTCTACGTAACTCTGCACACCGGCATAACCATCCTGATATACCCCTGGGGTTGGACCGACGAGCCCGCGCCGGATGAAAAGGTTTACGAGCGGCTTGCCGAAAACATCTGGAACGAGACCGATCTCGATTACGGGCAGATATCGACCGCGCTATACATAGCGCCGGGCACGAGCCTTGACTGGGCTTACCACGAATACGGCATAATCGCATACTGCATCGAAGTGGACGACGAGCAGTGGGTCCCGTTATCCGCCCAAGACCTGCGCGGACGGCTCTGGCAGTCATTTTGGGCGCTAGAATACTCTTCGCATAACGTAGACCATCTTGGCGCGAACGTAGGGGTCAAAAACGTTGGCATAGGAGCCGCCGATGGCGGATACCGCGTTTTCTTCAACTTCTCTAATACTGGCTGGGGCGATGCCGCGAATTTCACGGCAAGCGTTCTCGTCGACGGCGCAGAACATGCGATAAAGGTGCCCGACATGCTCGTTTCGGGAGTGAAATGGTCGTTTTCCCTGCCGTTAGACAAAAAGGCGGACGGCGCGCAAGTGTCGGTGTATCTCGAATACGACCGGACGATGCAAAACGGAAGGCGCGTAACGGCGGCGCACGAGTTTGACATATCTGTCGGAGATGGTTCAATAGTCGTAATTTCGGGTGAGGACATAGTCGCTTCGCTCGACGAATCAGGTTCGCGCCAGACTCCCGGATTCGAAGCCCTCCTTGCGATGCTCGGCTGCATATGTATGGCGGTCATTCGCCGCAAAAAGAGGGATTGAAAAAGCCGCTTCGCGCATGGCAAGCATCCTTTTTCCACTACCTTTTTTAACGTCGCATCCTATTCTCGTTGAAGGTGGTTTCATGTCCTATCTAGACGATGCGAATTACATAAGGGGTCTCGCTAAAAAAAACAACGAACTCTTCGGCGACTCCCTCCCCATGATAGCTTCCGAGAACGTGCTTTCCCCCATGTGCATGGAGATGCTCATCTCCGACTTCCACGGCAGGTATGCCGAGGGGCACCCCGGAAAACGCTATTATCAGGGCTGCAAGATCTTCGACGATGTCGAAACAAAAGGCGTCGAACTCGCAAAGAAGCTCTTCAACTGTTCCTTTGCCAACATACAGGCGACGTCCGGCACGGTTGCGAACATGGCGGTCTTCAAGGCCCTCGCAAAACCGGGCGAGCGCGTGACCGTGCTGCCGACGGCGGCGGGCGCCCACATCAGCCACGGAAAGATAGGCGGCATAGGCGTTCGCGGCCTCGACACAGTCGAGTTTCCCTTCGACAAGGAAAACATGAACCTCGACATCGAAGGCAGCAAGAAGGTCATACGCGAGGCTAAGCCAAAATTCGCCCTTTTCGGCCAGTCAGTCTTCCTTTTCCCGACCCCGCTCGAAGAGCTTGCCGAGGTTTCGCACGAGCTTGGGGCAAGGGTCGTTTACGACGCCGCGCACGTGCTTGGCCTGATAGCAGGCGGAAAGTTCCAGGATCCGCTCCGCGAGGGCGCTGACGTGATGATGGGTTCCACCCACAAGACCCTGCCGGGGCCGCAGGGCGGTGTTATTCTCTCCGACGTCAAGGCCGACAGCGAGATAAACGAGAAGTTCCTCAAGGCGATAGACTTCGCGGTTTTCCCAGGCGTCACGTCGAGCTACCACCTCCACCACTGCGCGGCGAAGGCGATAGCGTTCGCCGAACACCTTGAATTCGGCAGGGAATACGCAGGCCAGATGGTCTCTAACGCAAAGGCGCTGGCGCAGGGGTTGCACGAACGCGATTTCAATGTTCTTGGCGAGAAGCTGGGCTTCACCGAGTCGCATCAGGTAGTCGTCCAGATAGGCGAGGTTGGCGAAGCGAAGGGCAGATGGGCCGCACAGGTTCTCGAGGATGCGGGGATAATCTGCAACATGAACATGGTGCCTGAGGACACGAGTGCGCTAAACCCCTCCGGTCTGCGTCTCGGCGTTCCCGAACTCACCCGCATGGGAATGAAGGAGAAAGAGATGGGGCAGGTCGCGGAGTTCTACAAGCGCGCGCTTATCGACCTCGAAGACCCCACAAAGGTAAAAGAGGACGTCCGCGCCTTCAAGCAGGATTACCGCATCATGAAGTTCTGTTTCGTCGACAACTGGGATGCATACAGGTATAACGAGCTCTTCTAAACTTTTATAATTCCAATCCATTCCTTTTTTATGTTCGTCGCACTCACCGGCACCCCGGGCACCGGAAAGACAACGGTCGCGGAATTGCTATCCCGGCGCGGTTTTACGGTTCTCGACGTAAAGAAGCTCGCAGTCGAGAACGGCTTCATCCTCGGCAGCGACGACGAGCGCGGGGGATCGCTTATCGTGGATACCGATTCGCTCAGCGAGTGGGTCATGAAGCGATACGGCAAGCAGGGCGGGAGCGAAAACATCTTCGGGAATACCGACAGAAAAGATGCAGACCCCTCTGTTCGTCCTATCTCGGAAAACTACGTTTTCCTAGAAGGGCACGTCGCGCATCTGATGGAATGCTGCGAGGTGGTCGTCATACTCAGGTGCGACCCGAAAATTCTTTACCAACGGCTCAGTTCTCGCGGCTGGCCCGCCAAAAAAATCGAGGAGAACGTGGATGCGGAGGCGCTTGACGTCATACTGTGCGAGGCGCTTGAGTATTACGAAAACGGCGACGTGTTCGAAATAGACGGCGGCACAGGTGACCCGGAAGCGGCGGCATCGGCAATAATCGAACTCGCCAACGCTGAATTTAAAAAGGAAAGCCCGGATTACATGCTCGGCAAATTCGACTGGAGCGATTATCTGCTGGAAAAATACTAGGTGTGGTTTCATGGTTCTCGACAAGCAGAGGAAGAACGCGGACAAGGCACTCGGCCCGATTGCGAAACTCCTCATCAGGACAAACGTCAGCCCGAACACTATAACGTGGATATCGCTGCTCTTTGCGGCCGCCGCAGGCGTTTTATTCTTCTTTAGCGGACGCACGCCAGAGAAATATTACTATCTTCTTTACATCGGCGTAGGGATGGTTTCTCTCAACAGCATCTTCGACGGCCTCGACGGCAAGATAGCCCGCCTCACCGGAAAGATGACGAAAAAGGGCGATTTTCTCGACCACGTGATAGACCGTTATGCCGATATGCTGATAATACTCGGCCTCGGAGTGTCGTCCTGGTGCAACGCGGTAATCGCGCTTGCGGCAGTGGTCGGCGTTCTTCTGACTTCGTATCTGGGCACGCAGGCGCAGGCCGTCGGCTGCGGCAGGCATTACGGGGGGCTTCTGGGGCGGGCCGACAGGATGGCGCTGCTCACGCTCGTGCCGATAATCCAGGCCGCGCTTTTTAACTACGGCATAGTGACGCTATGGAAGTTCACGATAATAGAATGGATGCTCCTTTATTTTGCGGTCGTCGGCAATATAACTGCGATACAGAGGTTCTTTGGAACCCTGAAATGGTTCAAGGGGCAGGAAAAAGAAGAGCCGTGAGCTTTTCGTCCGAACACTATTTTCCAATCTCCCTCATTCGATTTACGTGCAAATAGCGCACAAGCAGCCTGTTTTTGGCTTTTGGAATCATATCGCCCCGATTCAGGATATGCGACATCCTATCGCAACAGAAGATGTCATGCGAAAAGGAATAATCGAAAAAAAGCGCAAAAATTAGAATTGGGTTTTTATGAAGATTTTAACTGGCCTGTTGTTGCTCTTCCAGCTTGTCGACTATGACATGACATGGGGATGGCAACCTTGAACCGGCCTTGCGGAGGGCTTCCTTGGCGTATTCGAGGTTTGGCAGGGTCGTCTCTAGAGATATGACCCTCTGGCCTGCATCGAGCCGTGCCGCGGTGCCGACAGGTTTGCCGAAAGCGCGGCGCATACCCTGGGATACACGGTCAGCACCCGCGCCTGTCGCCTGTTTGTTCTCGCGTATGACGTTGTGCGGGTAAACCCGGACCTTGAGGTGATAGTTCGCCTTTCCCGCCTTCTTCTCTATGAAACGGTTCGCAGATATACGGGCCGCTTCGAGGCAGTTGTGGCGCGCCTGGCACACTTCGTCTACGACGAGGCTTAGCACCACCGGGAAGTTGCCTGCGTTTGACTTGTTGCCCACGTCGAACTGTATTATGCGTGAGGCTGGAACACCACCCATGTACTTGCGCCTAGTGTAGGCGTGCTGGGTGATTTTGCGATACATGGACCCTGGTTTTCTCGGCATAAATTACACCTTTCCTACTGTATAAATCGGAACTCTGGAATGAAATCACTCTTTAAAAGGATTTGCATGACCCTGCTGTGTGGCACGATTGTCTTTTTCAGGTATTTCATTTAAATAGTTTATAAATGATCATCTGAGTCTCATATATAAAGACCGGCTATATTTCTCGAATCATGCCACACAACACATGACCCCTCAAGAAGAGCTAATGCAGTATTGGGCCGGGGCTTAAAAAGAAACCGCCCGCCCGATTTCGGGTGACGCCCGCGCAAAGATGAAATATGGCTACACCATCCTTCATTTTATCCGGATACCCCACAGCTTGCTGTGGGGAGGACTCGTAGCAAAAGCAGTTAAACCACATTACGAATTAACTATTGATGGTTGAACTGGA
>PGXE01000064.1 GCA_002838935.1 Thermoplasmata archaeon HGW-Thermoplasmata-1
GGTAAGGCGGGTCAATAACCGGCGTGATTGCCGCGTTATCGGCCGAAAGACAAATAAACTCAGTTCCGGTTTGGAAATGTAGAGTTAATCATAATGCTCGAAAGTATGAGTTATCTGTTTTTATGCCTTTTATTTAACATTCTGAGGTCCAACGGGGCAAACAGGTTAGCCTGTTCCTAATCTGTTTGCCCCATTGAAGTTGCCTAAAACCGGCAAAACGTATTAATGTATGTAAACGCTATGAAAAAAGGTTCTTTCGCGTTTGCGGCCCGGCCTTGCGGACTAAACGCCCGCAGTCGAAAAACGCGGAGAGAAAAACTTAAATCAAAAACGCATGTGAAATGAGTTGCTATACGAAATGAGGCGCTATACGATATGGGGAGGCATGAGATGAAAAACTACTGTAAAAAGGCATCTGCGGGTTTTTTGGCATTTCTGATGATGGCTGTCATCGGCGTTTCGCTTACGGCATCGGGTGAAGACCCGCACGGTTTTGAAGGCGTAAGCTGGAAGCCGGTGGCGCCGCTTAGCCGCATAACTTTCGTCGGATTCGACAAACAAAGCTATCTTGACGATTTCGGCTATATGGCGGCCATTCCGGCAAACGTTTTCCACGACAGCAATGCGGGCTTGATATATGCAAGCCCTCTGCTTTATTACGAACCCGCAGTCACCGAAGGCGGCATATACGAAACCCTTAACGCCAACAAGGGACTGAAGTATTTCTCGGACGACTGGAACGGCTATTGCGGCGGCGCCGTAGACCAGATGCAGTTAATAAACGTGGATTCGGTATCGGACATGCCGATAAACGCGACCGACACCCTCAAGATAAATGCGGACAATCCCTATGCCCTTGCGGCCGAGATTGCTGACGCCAACTGGAAATCAAGCGGCGTCGCGGTCGTCGCCGCGATACAATCCGGATTCGAAGACTTGAACGAAAAAACACACGGAAGCATAAATGGGACCGTCCCGGCGGCTTACAAAACAAACGCGTTTCTTATAGAGAACAGCCGCGAGGTGGGGGTGCTGCCGCAATATAACAATTTCAGTATAGACGCACCCTACAAGTTCATAGTGGCGGACATGACCTGGGATTTCATACCTGGCGCGGGCGAGGTGCCTTCGCCGCTTTACGCGATAGACCCCGACCTTCAGCTATACGATTTCTCGATGGGGCAGGTTTCGGCGTCCGAGGGGTGGATGTCCCCTTCCGAATACTGCGCATCCTATATCTACAATCACGGCCAGTGGAGCGCGGCTGTGACCTACATGCCGACAAAGCAGACCGTATCCCTTGACAGCTATCCCGACGTGAAAGAAGCAGTGACATCTGCCCAAACCGCATTGGATGACACAAACAGGCCATTGATGCAGCCCAGCACCACGACTGCGAACTACCGCATAAATGTAGAGACGTATCCCGGAGATGAATACGCGCTTTTGGATTCGACGCCCTATTCCTGCCGCGAGGGGACGTTCCGGCTAAGCTGGGACAACACCGATGCCGAACTGGGATTCGTCGTGCGCGACCCCGCAGGCGCGGAACTCGGCGCAGCGATCGAAAAAGGCAAATCCAGCCAGGAACTGATATTCAACCGGATGGGCGAAGGCGCTTACACCGTCACCATACTCAAGCTTAACGACGCCGCATCGGACGTGAAATTCACACTCGAATACGACTGGACGCAGTTCAGGTCCAAAGCGGAAGGCGAGGCGCTGGAATCGGCAGCCGAGGGCGCAGTGCTGGCGTCAACGCTCAACGCGCCTTTGTTATACGTCGATTTCGCTGAAATACCGGACGAAACCGCCAATACGCTCGAACGGCTCGGCGTCAAGACCATACACTTCGTCAATCTCGGCGGCCATGCGGACAAAAACCTTGCAAGCAAACTCTCGGCCTTTGGGAAGGTGACCGAATACGACGATTATCTGGAGATATACTCAAAAATACAATCCATAACCGGGCAGAACGACCTGATATTCACGACTGTCGACCCGTGGAGCTACTGGCTTGCCGAGAAACTCCAGCCGGAAGGGGAGGAGCCGTATGCGACATTCATAGGTCCCGCGGCTTACCTCGCCGCCCACCACGGCTCGCCCGTCATGGTCGTAGACACGCACCCGGAGCTCTCCTGTCCCGCCGCCTGGCATACGAACGACTGGCTGCAAAAGGCGAAGAGCAGGGATTTCCCGTCCGTCGGATGCATGGTACTTACCGGACGCGAGGTTTACAGGTTCGTTAATGAATCCGGATTCGATGGCGAAGGAAGGGAATCGATGATAACCGTTGCCGACCAGTTCGACATCGGCGTTCCGTGGGACAGGGTTTTCCCGGGTGCCGCACTGCCCGGACGCATAATGGGCACGCCTGTCGATACCGGCTACTGGATATGCCGCAACGTATTCTATCCGGCATTGGTGTTCCAGAACCCGGGCATGGCGCACGGCGCATCCCGCATAACGGGCAGCCATTCGGATATCGACCCGTTGACCGGCGCGTTTAGTATCATTCCCGGAGGCGAAGTCATGGTCGACTATCCGGTGCTCCAGACGTGGGTTTGCTACGAGCACAGATTCAACGAACGCGCAAGCTCGTATTGGGGACTCGACTACACCACCGCCGATGGGATAACGCCATTCAAGCAGGCTTCGCCTTATCCGATAGACATGGGCTGCAACATGCCCTATGCCACGGGGCAGTTCTATCCGGATATGAGCTGTAGCAACGTGGTGCCGTTCTACCTGAACAAGCTTGGCTACGATTCGGTCTTTTCGACCGCGTTCGATCCTGTCATGGAAAACATAAACCGCGGCGTCCTGATGTGGATAGAGGTCATGCACGGCGGCCAGAGCGGCTCGGGCGTCGTCGGATTTTGGTACGATGAAGCCCAGCCCGAAAAGAACCCCTGGCGCTGCTACGAAGAATTCGGATCCACGAGCGAACCTGATTCGATGTCGATAAACAAGCAGGTGCCGCTGGATGTGGTCCCGTCCAATCCGGCAACCGGCTACGACGGCGTCGTCATAACCGTTGTATCCCAGTTCAGCCAGACCACGACTAAGAGCGGCTACGATTTCGATACCGCGCTTGACAACGCATACTCTGCCGGATTCATGGGCGGAAGCTGCCTGATATCGAACACGCTTTTGCACCTGTCCCTCGTCCGCCACGGCTTCGTGTTTCAGGTCATAGACCCCTGGGTGACGTCGTGGTATTCCGCCTTCGCGTTCGAGATGATCCCGCGCTACATGGCCATGGGCGACACGATAGGCGAGGCTTACGAAAAGTCCATCCTGCACGTCGGCATCGGATACATGGCGGATTCATGGTGGTGGGACATAAGCGAGAACGTCGAGTTCTTCGGCGACCCCGACCTCAAGGTCTATTCGCCCAACTTCGGATGGGACGAACCCGAAGTCGTCAGCCTCGAATACCTTTCTTCGGTTTCGGGCAGAAAAGCGCTTGCCGACGAAAGCGGCGCGAAGGACAAGACGCCGGGATTCGAAGCGGTCACCATGATTGCGGGTGCGCTCGTTGTAGCCGTAATCGCGGCTATGCGCAGGCGAAAGTAGGCGTCCCGCCTCTTCCCACATCTCTTTACAATCCTGTTTTCCAACATTATTTTATCTTGTTTTTAAAATCATTATAAGGAAATTGGCCGCATCGCTCTTCCCGTAGATTAATTTATAAAATGGAGTAATTTGAGTGCGGGAGGAGAGATTCAAACGAAAACATGGATTCGCATTGCTCATCCATTCGGTTTTCGTTTTCTCGCAACCCCCGCTTGAAGAGGTTGTTGAATTTTGATAGTTTAGGTGCGGGGGGTGCGATTCGAACGCACGAAGCACTAAGCACAGGGTCCTAAGCCCTGCCCCTTTGGCCAGCTCGGGTACCCCCGCAAAGGATGAAGCGAAGCGAAATTCTTTGCGGCGCAACGAATTGCAGAGCAATTCGTAAAGCGCCTGCAAAATGCAAAGCATTTTACACATCTCATCGAAAGATGAGCGTTAGCGAGTCTTTCTGCGGCACAGGCGAACCACAAAGTGGTTCGCCTAGTGCCTGCGAACACACAAGTGTTCGCACTTTTGAAAGATCGAAGCGAAACCGGTTTTGCGTTACGAACCGCTTCAATAGCCAGTATAGGGACTTGCGAATTTTGTTTGCGAAATTCGCATCGCATGTGGCCTAACGCAGCGGTAAATAACAAAGTTCGTTAAAAACGTTTTCAGTTCTTATCCACACCGCTCGCCAGGTCCAGACTCTCACCGGGCTGTAGCTCGTGAGAGGTCTGTTTTACCTTGTTGGCCATTATGAAATCCCACAGTTCCTCTTCCGAATGGGGTATGCCTATCCTTACGCCGGGCGACATTATCTCCTTTGCGGCAAGCGCCGCCGCCAGTTTTCCTATGCTTTGCAGGTCACGACCCTTCAGATAGCCGAAAAGCACGCCTGATGCGAAGGCGTCGCCGGCGCCGGTGGTGTCCTTGACCTCGACATGGAACGTGCCGGTTTCAACTACGGTCTGCCCGTCGGTTATTATAGAACCCTTGGAACCCATCGTGACACATACCAATCTGGGGCCGTATGCAAGCATCTTCTCGATTGCCTTGGTGAATATCTTCTCGCCGGTAAAAGACTCGAGTTCCTCTTCGTTGAACGAAAGCAGATCAGTGTGTTTGAGCAGTTTCTTGAAGCCTTCGGGATTTTTGCTTATTATCGACCTTGAAGGCGCCCCAAGCACTATCCCGCCGTTGTCGTGGCAAACTTTTATGGATTCCTCTATTGCCGCGATGCCGTTGTCCGTCGTAAGGCTCGTCCATGCGAACGCCCTGCTTTTCTTGAGAAGGTCGTATTTTACGTCCTGCGGCGTCAGCCTGTCGTTTGCACCTTTATAGGTCAAAATCGAGCGGTCGCGTCCCCACGGCGTTATCAGGATTATCGATACCGCCGAGCAATCTTCGTCCGTTCTCAGGACTCCGTCGAGGTTCACGCCGTTTCTCTTCATGTCGTCTATGCACATCGTGCCGTTGACGTCGTTGCCAAGCTTGCCGATGTATGCGGTCTTGAACCCCAGTTG
Source organism: Thermoplasmata archaeon HGW-Thermoplasmata-1 (assembly GCA_002838935.1). Classification (GTDB taxonomy): domain Archaea; phylum Thermoplasmatota; class E2. Next base: position 5,085 of record PGXE01000064.1, read on the forward strand.
CGAGAGATTCGCCGCGATGTTCGCCGCCGAGCCGCCGGGCGCATAGTGGACGTCCACGACATTGGCTTTTGTGGAATATTCTATTGCAGTATATTTTCTCTCGGAGCCGTCGCGGTCCATGAAATTCAACCGTATTATGTCGTCGACATGCATTATTATGTCCATGCAGGACGAGCCGATAGTGACTACGTCAAATTCCTTTGCAGGTTTTTGTGAATCCACCATATAACGCACCTTTTAGCGGTATCGATTAATATGAATGGCGACACGATATAAAAACGCGGGATTTGAAAGTCCGGTTTTATATCATATCCATCTGATATAAATTGAGTATTGGGTGCAACTTATAAATATTGCTATTTTTTGAAGGCCGAACCCGCGATAACTTAATAAGTGATTCTGCATTATCCTGCAGCGGTGAAAAATAATGGGTATGGATGACCTTACGCCTTTGGACAAGAAGATTTACGATTACCTGTGCAAGAACGATTTCCAGGCAAACAAGTTCGTGGGCGCGGACGCCGCAAAGACGCTTCACTGCGAACTCGACGAGGTCTACGTGTCGCTTGCGAACATCTGCAAGCACATAAAAGACAAGATCTGGATGTCTTACCGCGATGGCGGCATAAGGATAATCACGGCGGATTAGGAATAATACGCAATCTTTATCAAATCACCTTTGATATGGGGTTGAAGGCGCGACGTTTTAAAATCATTAGATATACGTTGCTTCCCGATATCCATTCGCAATAGCGGGGTGGGGCGAGGAAAGGTTTCCTTTCCTCGCGCGGCTTGCGGTATCCGCAAGCCCGCGTAGCCCGGAAACACTGGACGAATCGCAATATGCGCCTCGTCCGTGCCCTCGGAAGCTCACCACTGTTCGCTTCCTGCGGGTTCCGACGGGCTCTTCGCGCCCGTGGACTCCTCGGCAATTATGCCTACGGATCCCGACGGGCTCTTCGCGCCCGTGGACTCCTCGGCAATTATGCCTACGGATCCCGACGGACTCATAACCGTCCTGACGAAACAGGAAAAATGCATTCGCAATAGCGGGGTGGGGTAGCCAGGAAATCCCGACGGGCTCATAACCCGTAGACCAGTAGTTCAAATCTACTCCCCGCTACTTAAATTAACCAACTTTTAAGATTACCCAACAGGGTGTAGATAGGGCCAATTGCGAACGTAAGTGAGCAATTAGCATGTATCTACTCCCCGCTATTCAAATTATCCAATTTTACAGATTAACCAATAGGGGAGTAGATAGACCGCGAACATACGCGAACAAAGTGAGCAAATGTTTGCGCGTCGTGTCTACTCCCCGCTATTCAAAAAATCGTATTTGTAACATTATTCCAAGGAGAGAAAAAGAGATGTTGCCGCTGGGTATTGTTGAGCTTCGGCATTCAGGTTCGATATTGGTTCAGTATTCTATGCCAAGTTGCGGCACGACCGAACCTGTCCCTTGCTCTATGCGCCCTACTACTTTGCACTCCATCTCGGATGCTCCCCGCAAAACCGCAAGTGCGCGCTCGGCGTTCTCGGGTGCGACCACCACTACGAAACCCATCCCCATATTGAAGGTCTTGTACATCTCGTAATCGGTGACGTTTCCAAGCTCCTGCATCGTCTTGAATACCGGCAGCGGCTCGAAGAGGCTGTCGAATACGTACCTGACCGAGTTGTTGAGCCTCTTTATCTTCTTTAGTCCGCTTCCGGTTATGTGGGCAAGCCCTTTCACCGGAACCTTGCTTATCAGTTCAAGTATCTCCCTGACGTATATCTTGGTCGGGGTAAGAAGCACCTCGCCTAGGGTTTTATCAGTATAGGCGTCGCTTGGGAACATATCGTAGTATGAAAAACCGTGCGACTCGAATATCCTTCTTGCAAGCGAGTAGCCGTTGGAGTGTATGCCGGTTGAGCGCAGGCCGATCATCACGTCGCCGGGCGCGATGTCCTTGCCTGTTATTATCGCGTCCTTTTTCACGTATGCGAGACAGGTGCCCGCAAGGTCGAAACCTTTTATGACTCCGGGCAACGATGCGGTCTCCCCGCCGATAATAGACACGTTCGACTGCCTTGCGCCTTCCTTTAGCCCTTCCCCAATCTGCCGGGTTATTTCCGGGTCCGGGTCCTCTATTGCGAGATAGTCCACAAAACTAAGCGGCTCCGCGCCTATGCAGATGGCGTCGTTCACGTTCATCGCCATGCAGTCGATGCCGACCGTGTCCCACTTTTTGAGGGCGTTTGCTATCTCGACCTTCGAGCCGACGCCGTCCGTGCAGAGAACGAGCGCGTATTCCCCGAAATCTATTGCCCCCGCATAATGCCCCTCTATCTCGAGCGGCTTGCCGAAGCCCTTGCGTATTGCGGCCATTCCGGGAATCATCGCCTTTATGGCCTCGTTCTCCTTTTCTATGTCGACTCCGCTCTCGGCATAGGTCATGCCTTTTCCAAAAGCCGGGCTCTTTTTGTTCACGACAGGGGTTACAGACATTGCCAATCGCCTACTGAACTGGGAATGTGAAGTTCGTATTTAACGGCTGTCATGGGTCGGCGCAGCCGGAGGGTGAAGGTCGCTGTGTCAACGTCCTTCTTTATGCATAGGCTGATATCGGAAACTTATCCCGACCGCGTCTTTCTTTAAGGTTTAGAAAATCTTAATACCCTAAATCATAAAGCCGCAGCATAAACTCGAATTCCGGCTATGCGTAATCTCAATGAATGATACACATTTTATTTATATCCTAACCTCGCCACTTAGCCCTTTTTCACTCTGATTATTGGCATCTGCATCATTTGACAGTTGAGTTTTACCAACGCAATTTCAGTGATTTAT
>PGXE01000065.1 GCA_002838935.1 Thermoplasmata archaeon HGW-Thermoplasmata-1
AAAAGATAGGGAACGGCGCGATGATACTATCCTCAAAGAAGTACATCGGAAAAAAGGTGTATGTGTTGGTTAGAAAGGACTAATCGTGCCACACAGCAGCAAAATAACAAAGATTATAATAGCCGTAATCCAATCTCGATTGATGCCAAGGCTCGATGAGGACTCGGTGCGGACCATCTTCGCTATGCGCGAAGAAGGAAAGAGCATAAGGGAGATTGCGGGTTCCCTCAAAGTTTCGCAACAGACGGTTTCCTATCACCTATACCCGGCATACCGCAGCCGTTCGCTTGAACGGGCGTCGGATAGGAATCATATCGCCGATGAGGTTGAAGTTAAAAACAAGAGCGATCCGGGCGATAAGAAGCGCTTCGCGTTCATCTATTTTCGGTGTCCCGCTTGTAAATCGTATGATATAAACATGGCCATACTAAAGAACAATTACAAATGCAAAACCTGTGGAAATGCGTGGAAAGGATAGGCAGAGACAAAAGCTGCCGAAAAATATCAAAACATTCTCTGGAATACTTTTTCAAGTTCTTTTTGAGTTTTTTTATGTCTCTTGGTTATACCGCGATGCCATTCGCCAGCGCTTCGCTGACTATCGAGAACCGGTTCTTGCGTTCGTTGAACTCTTCTGGGGTGAAGCAGATGAAATCCACGGGGTATCCTGTTTTCCAATGGTCGTATAAGTTCAGGCCGCGGTCAAAAAAGTCTACGCCCCTGAATTTATCCGAGACGATAATGAGGTCGATATCGCTGTCGTCCTGATAGTGGTTGGTGGTTCGACTGCCAAAGAAGATAAGAACATCTATCGATAGGTCTTTTTCGATCTCTTTTTTGAATTCTTTGACCGTCAGATATGCTTTTTTATCCATTCCAATATCTCCGTCGCATCGTGAAGAAATTCTTCCGCGCGTTCGTCCGAGGCCGAGACGGACACCATCGCGTCCGGGTATCTTGATTGAATTTCCGATATCCACGGTTCCCGCTGGCGGGGATTTTGCCGTGTCGCTGTCCGATGTTATGTCACGGGGGGTTATCGTCACCTCGTCCTATGCGATATCTGCGCTGACGTAGGTCACGTCTATGATGCATTCGCTTCCTTCGGGGTTATGTTCCACGGCCATCGGCGGGTTCTTCTCGTTTGGCATGTCCAATGCTTCGTCGTTGGAGTTCGTTAACACTAACATACCAGGACCGCGATTACCACTGTCGCTGCAAATATGGGGGTTGTTATCAGCGGCGATATGCCCTCTTTGTTAGACCTGTTCTCCTTTTTCGAATCTATATTCGTTTCCAAACCTTGGTGTTAATTCTTTCGTTCATAGCCTGGATTTTCACATCGCGCAGGATGGGTTATATCATCCCTCCCGATCCTATCACGCACCCTATCGCCGCATAGGTGAATGTCAGGTCTATGTCGTATATATCCGCAGTGCCTTTGCCGAATATCGATACCGTAAGCTCGTTTCCGATGAGCTGGGTGATGTAGTGGGTTTCTTTCTCGAGGCCAGCCCTATCCATTTTGAAATCGATATAGCGCATCAGCGAAGGCGCATCGTCGGTCTTTAAGATGAAAGTAAGCGTTTTTGCCTGCCCTTCGATGCCGCCGCCTGAAATGTAGCGCGTTTGCACTGTAGCAAGATCTGCGCTCGAAAGCGTGCTATGCCCCCCAAGTTGCGTTACGTTGAGCATGAGCATCGAGACGACCGTCCTGTTGCCGACCGTATTTATTTCGATGGCTGGCTCCACCACGTAGGTGCTTCCCTCGCCCGGCTGCGTCAACACCACGCCGCTCATCATGTGGGTGTATATCTGGTCCACGAAGTAGAGGTTGTTGGCGTTGTATACGAGCGCGCCGGCTGTGTATGATTTATCGAAGTTCTCGAAGACCTTGCCTCCGCCGCCGATTATAACCGTCCCTCCGCTGTCGGGGTCCACGTAGTCGTAGGTTATCGCGTAATCTGCGGTTATCGTGCCGCCGTTTTTGGTCAGGACGATGTTCATCCGATACGGCGCTTCCGCTATGTTGAGCAATTCCACGAACCGGTAACGCGGATCCAGCATGTTCATCCGGTGGTTGTATATCTTGTTATTCGGCGGGAGATAGTTTATATCGGGCTGGTCGAACAATTTCACGCCGTTGGCGTCGAAGACCGATACCCACACCTGCGTGCTCGACTGATATCCGTAAACCGTCACCCATGCGTATCCGATGAGTTCATCGGAAGCGGTTCTAACGCTCATGTTGACCCTTCCCCACTCGCTGTTGGAAAAATCCGCCTCGCTGACGTTCAATACGAAGTAGCGCACCGCAGAGATGTCGAGTTCGACCTCTTCCTGACCTAAGTTGAGCGGCTGCGCAGTGCCCGGGTATATCGCCCCGTAATCGGCGCCGTCCATCGTCCGCACCCTTATCTGCGGCGACGCTATTTTTACTGTCAGGTCGGCGGGGTCGACTCTCAGGTTTCCATTGGAACGCGACGAGAGAAATATGCCCAATTCGCTCCCGCCCATCGTCAGCGGCGACGAGAGCGTGGTTTTGTCCCGGTTGAGCGCCTGCAACCCCATGAGGCTCTCTATCTGCGCAAGCTCGTTCTTTACGACCTCCATGTGACCGGCCTCGCGGTCGGTCATCCATACCGGAACGTAAACCGATTGCACAGTCACTATGACTATGGTAAAGAGGCCGACGAGCAGTATCGCGGAGAGTATGTTTGTTACCCCTTCTTCGTCGCGGGATATGCAGCGTTTTTTCGCCCTTTTTTTATCGTCGCCCATCTTCATCCCTCAACTGCTGTATATCCTCAGATAGTCCACCTGCAGCTGACCGTTCACCGCGCCGTAGGGGTTGTTGTCGTTAAGTCTTATCCTGGGGCTTCCGCCGTTGTACTCGCCTGATGTCAGCGTGTACTGCCATGTGGTCCAACCCGTGGCGGAAAGCGTGCCCCGAAGGTTCCAGCCGCTCCCGTCCCACAGGTATACGCCGTAGGTCTCAAGGTGCAATATGTTCCGGTTGTACCTCAGTTCGACGAGGTGGTCTGTCGCAGCGGGAACGCCCGTGAAGTTGAAGTAGCCGGTGAACCTGTTGAATGAGGGGGATGTGTAATCCACGCTCACGCCCACGTAGTCGACGAACCATGTGCCGTCCTGACCTCCTGATCTCACAGACATGACGTTCACGCTCAATCCGTCGATGTCCGCCCATGTCCACGAGCTTTTCTGGGATGTTATCTCGTATGTTATGGTGGTGTCCGCCCCGCTGCCGGAGTAGGTCGCGCTGGTGCCGGCGGAGCCGCCGAAATAGGGCGTTATGGTGAACTGGTCGTTATTGTAATTGGAGATGTGCTGTTCCACTTCTATATAAACGTGGCTTATGGTGCCAGTGGTGAAACCGCTGTCCGCTATGCCGTAGCGCAGGTGATTGTTTTGGCTGGCGGTGTATGCATACTGGTTGTCGGAGAGATAACCCTTCGTCGGGTCTGTCCACCCCGAAGAGCTTATGACACTGCTCGCGGCAAGGTCGATGGAAGCCCCGCTGCCGGCCTGGAACTGCTCCTTGATCGTGGCGTACGCCCCGCCGTCGGTTCCGTTTTGCATGTTGGCGAAGTCCGAAACCGTGCCATACGTCGTGTAGTATTCGTTGACATATGTGGTTGCCGGAAGCGCCGGTCCCGTGCCACTGACCACGACGGTCTCGGTGTCGGAATCGCTCGCACCCCCGTTGTCCGTCACCGTCAGCCGCGCCACGTAGGTGTCCGGCGCTGTATATGTGTGTATCTGCGTGGCCGGGGGCTCGCCCGCGCCGCTGTAATCGGCACTGCCGTCATCATTGATGTCAAGCCGCCACGAGACGATGACGCCGTCGCCGTCGGTTCCGGAAAGGCCGAATGTGACAAGAAGGGGCGCATCGCCCGTTGTGGGGTTGCCGACTATTCCCGCAACAGGGGGCTGGTTGCCTGCCGGGGCTTCTATATCCTCTGTCAGTAATCCGTTGTAGATAACCGAGTTGGACTCGGTATTCACCACGAGTACATTGACGGACCCGGTTCCCGTGTATCCCGCCGCAGTCGCGTCGTACGTGAACACCTCGCCTATTTCCCAGAGATTATCTCCGTCATCGTAAAATGTGAAATAGGGCGAATTGCGCGCCTCCGCGAAAGTACCCCGCCATCCCGGAGATGCATCGCTGCCGTTTATCCGTATTATGACCGTGTTGTCCTCTGTCAGGCTGTTTCCGCCCTTGTGCTCGATCCATATCGTGGTGCTTCCGCTGCCGCCCTCGTAGATAGTGCCGACAACGCTCACTGTCGGAGATTCGCTCGGATTGAGTTTTGAGAATACCAATATCGAGATAACGGAGAATAATATCACGACGATTCCGACAAGAAGGATTACCCCGATTATCTCCGACGCGCCGCATTCGTTTCGTTTAGCGCGGTCGCCCGCTCTTTTGATAGCTCTCATCAATACGAACCTCACTTTGGTTTTATGTTTATCCCTATTTAAGGTTTGTTAAGTGTGCCGGCGCCGGGGTCGTAGATGTGCGAATCGGACGCGAAATAGGATGCGGGATGTAATTAAAAAAGGCTCACAGCCCGATAAAATGTAAAAAAATTGCGGGCAGTGTGAAAAAATCAGGGTTTTGCAGACCAAAGGCCGTGGATGTTGCAGTATTCCCTTGCCTTTAGCATCTTCTTTTGGCATTCGAAAAGCGCCCGCGGCTCTTCGCCGGGCTTAAGATAGCGCCTGCACACCCCGTCTTCGGTGACTATCTCCACCAATTCGATGTGGTGTTTCTCCTCCATCGGATGCGGCACGTTGCCGACCTTGACCAAAACGCCCTGCTGCGTATTCTCCATCACGGGCACGTGTTTTTCCTTTGACGCATCGACCGTGTTCTCCGTGAAGAGATTCATCGGCTCGCCGCAGCAGACGAGTTGCCCGGCTCCCGAATGCAGCATCTCCACTATGTTGCCGCATATGCCGCATTTGTAGACCTCGTATCTTTCCGTCATTTTCATACCTCCCCGAACTCGTTACCAAAGCATCGAAGCTTTCAGTTGTTCGTTTGAATCTTCGTTTGAATCAGAACTTCTTGAACTTTTCGCTTGGCACCTTGCAGACCGGGCATCTTTCCGGCGGCTTGCCGACGCGGGTGAACCCGCAGACCGGACAGATGTATATCTCCGACATATCCGCATCTTTTCCGCCACTGACCGCCTGCGCCGCCTCCTGATAGAGTCCCGCGTGTATCTTTTCCGCCCCGACAGCGTAGTGTATCGAGCGTTTCGCTCCCTCTTCGCCCTGAAGCCCTGCAATCGCGTCGTAGGCGGGATACATCTCGTCGACCTCGAAGTTCTCGCCCTCTATTGCCGCCTTCAGGTTCTCTTCGGTCGCACCCACAAGCCCCAGGCTCTTCGCGTGGTTCGTCGCGTGGACCTGTTCGGCGTAGGCTATCGCCTTGAACAGGCGCGATACGTTTGCAAGCCCGTCACGTGCGGCCGCCTCCGAAAATGCGGTGTATTTCATGCAGGCCATGCTTTCGCCTGCGAACGCCTCGTTCAACGATTTCTTTGTCATTTCCCTCATTTCTCGCACCTCATATCATCATCTCGTCATATGCATCATTATCTTATCATATTCGCATCATGTGTAATCATCATGTCTATTCAGCTTGTGTATTCAGCTTGTGTATTCAGCTTGTGTATTCAGCTTGTGTATTCAGCTTGTGTATTCAGCTTGTGTATTCAGCTTGCGGCACTCTTCACTTTACCCGCTTCATCGGCTTTCCGCAGCAGACGGGCGCCTCTTTTGGCTCCTTGTCGAAGCCCGTAGGCGGGCAGTCGCAGTCCTTCTCACCGCAGTCGCATTCATATATTATGGCAGGCCTTTTTTCGATTTTGCTTTTACAGCAGCAACCCATTTTCTCATCTCCTTGTTTTTTCTTTTTCGTTCACGTTTCTTTCGCTTTTCGTTCAAATCCCAAAGTTCTTTTCCCTCTTTCTTTCCTTGAGTTCGCCAAGTTTGCCCTTGTTCCAAGATTCGGTCTTGCTAAAGAACCCGGTCACCCGCGTCATGTGCTCAAGCGACTTTCCCTGGTACGTGGCGTCTATCAGTTCGGAAAGCCCGTAATTCTCTATCGCTTCGTAGGTAAAATGGGTCTTCGTGCCGTGTATCATGTGCTCCACCAGATACCCGGGTTTTCCGTCAAGTTCCATTTCGTGGTATGTGAATTCTTCCGGCATCGATTTCAGCTTTTCAAGAAACTCTTCTAGTTTTGCCATCAGATTATCTCCTTTTGAGCGGTATTGTTTTCTTTTTGCGCATATCTCTTTTTTGCTCGCCCTTTTCATCTACCCGTACACCGTGCCTATGTAGGTCGGTGCATTTTTCGGCGACTTGCCGCCTTTCACGGCGCGGTAGTATTCGTAAGTCATGCACGCGGCATCTTGCGAAAGCAGTTCGGCTCCGACGACCCTGCCTATAAAGAGGGTGTGCGTGCCGACGTTTACTGTTCTTATCACCTCTGCTTCGATGGCAGCCACGGTATGTTCGGTGACTATCGGTGCGCCGGTGTCCCCTAGTTTGTAAGAAACGCCGTTGAATTTTTCGACATCCGCCCGCTTTTGTATCCGAACGTGCCGATAAGCTGCATCGGCGCGTCCTCTTCCAGAACAGATACCGAAAAAACCTTGCTTGTCTTGATGTAAGCGTGAGTCAGGTTTTGCCGGTTTACACTTACCGCAATCGTCGGCGGCTTCGACGTCACCTGAAACACGGTGTTCGCTATCTGCCCGTTAATCCTGCCGCCGGATGCCGAGGCGACTATGTACATGCCGTAGCCCAGTTTCCAAAATGCCTGTTCGTCCATTTCCACATTTCTCCCGTGTCCTTCCATCAATCTCCGGTCGGGGGTTCGTTCATATCTTTGAGAATTCGGTTTTGGCGGCGCCGCATACCGGGCAGGTCCAATCGTCCGGCAGTTTTTCAAACGGTGTGCCGGGTGCGATGCCGGAATCAGGATCGCCTATATCGGGGTCGTATACGTAGCCGCATATTGCACATTCGTATTTGTCCATCTGTTCACCTTGCGATTTTACTAGGAGGTATAAAATCTCACTCCACCAATTTCCCGAACACTTAAACTCCTAAACGTCTATTAAGTCTATTGAATCGTTTCTATTATAAACCTTTCAGCGTCTTGAAGAACTGGTTTGACCCAGGTTAGGAACTGGATAACCTGTTTGAGCCAAAATGTTATTGGGGCGTTTCAGAAAAATTATTAAAAGGGCGACACATTCCCGCATTGCTTCCATAGCCCTCTTAAGTCACATGAGCCGGTGGTCTAAGGGTTATGATTGCTACGAACCCGCTTCGCGCGTTCGTCGCAGTCGTGAAGCAAAGCCTCACTCCTACCGACGAAAACAGCCGCAAGCGGCTTGGTTTTCGTCTAAGTCGCAAAATTGCTATGCAATTTTGCTCCTGTAGTCTGGCTCGCTACGCTCGTCAGCCGCAGTCGCAAAATTGCTATGCAATTTTGCTCCTGTCGCCCTCCGGCGATAAATTCGCAAAACCGATGGGCCGGTGGTCTAGGGGTTATGATGTCGCCCTTACAAGGCGAAGATCGGCGGTTCAATTCCGCCTCGGCCCATACCCCAATCAAGCAGAAGCAATATCGTATAGCCCTGTAGTGTAGCGGTCAATCATGCGGGATTCTGGATCCTGCGACCCAGGTTCGAATCCTGGCAGGGCTACCATATTTTCATACTTACCGGCTTGTTCGATTTTGGTGAAGCTTTTGCTTGAGCGAAGCGAAAGGAAAAGGTTCGTTCCTGA
>PGXE01000066.1 GCA_002838935.1 Thermoplasmata archaeon HGW-Thermoplasmata-1
AAAATGGCAATGAATTTCTGCCAATCACAAAATCATTAATCAAAAGATTGGACGGGATTCCTCTTTTTAGGCTTTTTTTGGTATTAATAGTCAGCCTCATATCATCTCTATTCGAACTATAAAACAACATAAAGAGGTGACACCAGATGTGTGAAATGATTTTGAAACGAAAAATAGGTGCGGCTTCCCCCAACAGCGGACATACGGCTACGCTTCGCTCCGCCCAAATGCTCGGCTTCGCATAGCACTTCGTATGTCCGCGACCGTTATACAAAAATATAAGTTACGCAAAAAGCTGGGGCACTTCTCGAAAGTTTTATTATCCGATTGCCGCTTGCGTTATTTGATATATATGGTTGAGGAGAAAGGTGATTCTGTGGCGAAAATCAGGAGCGTGCGCGAAAACGTGCGCGGCGACATAGAACGCGTTACCGCATTTCTGCAAAATGCCAACCTGAAAAAAGCCGGCATAATCCTGCTGCTTTCGTCCTTCGGGCTCGTGGCGCTGACAGGCATAATAATTCTGATAATCGGGGGCCAGAATAAGACCCAGATGAATATCCTCTTCACCTCATTGGCGATTGCGGCATACAGCTTTATGGCGCTCTGCAGTTTCCTGCTTCAATCAAAGAGGCCTTCCGCACCGGTCATATTGTTTACGTTAAAGTCGTTCGTATTATATCTGACCGGTCTTGTGCTACTTATTTTTACGATATGGCTCGATTACAAAATAAAGGGCTTTGACGATTTGATAAAAGCGGCGGGGTCGTTTGGAGTAATATCCCTCGCCTGCGCCCATTCCTCTTTAATGCTACTTGTAAATCGGGCGGACAGGCGCGTCAGGGCGGTTTTGGCAGTAACCCTGTGCGCGATATCGATAGTTGCCGCGATGCTGGTGATATTGATTATCTGGAATGACGACATCACCGATATATCCCGATACCTTCGGGCATTGGGGGTTTTTATCATATTAGATGCTCTTGGAACCATAGCTACACCCATAGCACCAAAGGCTTTCTCACGCGACAAAAAACAACCGGACGCCTGAGGGTTACCCCTTATTTCTGCACTTCCCCCCACCTGAAACAGTCCATGAGATGGTCGTTCACCACCCCCACCGCCTGAAGGTGCGCGTAGAGCGTGGTCGAGCCGAGGAACTTGAATCCCCGTTTCTTGAGGTCTGCGCTTATGCGGTCGGAAAGTTCCGTCTTTGCCGGAAGCTGCGAGAGTTCCGTCCACCGGTTGATGACGGGTTTGCCGCCGACAAAATCCCAGATGTAGTTGTCGAAACTTCCAAACTCATCTTGCACTTCGAGAAAACGCTTCGCGTTGTTCACGCTCGCCTCTATCTTCATGCGATTGCGTATTATCCCCGCATCCGCAAGCAGCGCCGCGACCTTCCCCCCGTCGTAGAGTGCAACCTTCTTTGGGTCGAAGCCGTCGTATGCCCCGCGATAGTTCTCGCGCTTCTTCAGGACGGTAAGCCAGCTAAGTCCCGCCTGCGCCGACTCGAGGACGAGGAACTCGAAGTGCTTTCTATCATCGTGAACAGGCACGCCCCACTCCCCGTCGTGATATCGCACATAAAGATCGCCTCCGCCAAGGCACCAAGGACAACGTTCCATTTCTATCTTTTCAACCTCCCCAATTATACAGGCTACGTAGCACGCATTTGGTATACTAATATATCGTTGCCTGACTTATGGTTGACTAACATACTGCAAACCACATAGCGGCATATCGGAGTATCGGCCCCATCGATTGCGTCGGCGTCGATAAATTGGCACGTAAATGCAAGCGGTGCGGCAACAAAACTCTAAAAACAGTCAAGACGATTCGGAAAAGAGATAAGCATGATAATTGTCAGCGGAACGGCATCCAAGGAGATCTCTGCGGAACTCTCACAGCTTACCGGAATAAAGCTTGCCAAGACCGAGATAAAAAGGTTCCCGGACGGCGAGTGCTACGTAAGGATACTCAGCAACGGCGAAAGCATCCGCGGCAAGCACGCGATAGTCGTGCAGACTACCTACCCCGACCCGAACCTGATAGAGCTTTTCCTTCTGCAGGGCGCGTTGCGGGAAGCGGGCGTCTCGCGGATAACCACGATCATCCCATACTACGGCTACGCCCGCCAGGACACTATATTCAAGGAAGGCGAGGTCGTATCGGCAAAGGCCCTTGCCACGCTAATACAGGTCAACTCGGACGACGTGGTCATAATCGACCCGCACAAAGAGTATATCTGCGACTTCTTCGACGTGCCTGCAAGGGCGGCAACCGCCGTTCCCCAGATAGCTGCAAGGCTCATAGAACATGGCGTAGATATGGTGCTCGCCCCGGACAAGGGCGCCATGGCGAGAGCTGAGATGGCGGCCCGCATAATCGGCTGCCCCTACGACTACCTCGAGAAAACAAGAATAGATGGCGAAACCGTCGTAATGAAGGCAAAGGAACTCGACGTGAGGGGAAAACGCGTAGCCATCGTCGACGACATCATCTCCACGGGCGGAACGATGGCAAAGGCGATAAGCCATCTCAAATCGCAGGGAGCGACGAAGGTCTACGCCTGCTGCACCCACGGATTGTTCACGGGCAGCGCCATCGACAAGCTCAAGAACGGAGGCGCGGACGAGATTGTCTGCACGGACACGATAGAGAGCGAAAATTCGAACATCTCGGCTGCCGGCGCGATTGCCGACGCGCTGGGAATATAAAGAGGGGTTTGGGTTTATAAGTCACGGCGGGATGTCCGCTTATGCCGTCCGTTGTGGCAACATATTTAAACGGAAATTAGGTTACGGATACAGTTTTTACAGGCTTGGTGACATAATGGTACAGACGGGAGCTAAAAACTACCTTAAAACACAGAAAACGACAAAAAAACCTTCATGGAAAAGGAACTGGTGGGTTGCCGCATCGCTCGCAGGCGTTATGCTGCTCGTATTGTTCTTTACGAGTTTCTTTAACGCGACCTCGGGCGTTGCGATAAACCCTGACGGTGAGACGCTGGGTGAGAAATTCTACTTCAGCGGACCCGACCCATACTACCATGCGCGTGTTGTCGAAAAGATCTCCGAAACCGGTCACCATCCCTACTGGACGCAGGACAACACAGACCCGCTTCTGAATTACCCGGTAGGCCGCATCAACCCGCGTCCGCCGGTATTCGACTGGACGATGGCGGTATTCGGCAAGATGCTCACGCCCTTTGTCGGCAACGAGATCGACGCGCTCGGCTACGCGATGCAACTGACACCCGCCATATTCGGCGCACTTCTCGCACTGCCCATCTACTTCCTTGCGTTCGAACTGTTCGGCGACCGCAAGATAGGCGTGATAGCGGCGCTGCTGATGGCGATAACGCCCATCCACCTCGGCTCCGGCCACGGCTCGGCGTATACGCTTGCCGATCACGATTCGTTCGTGCTCTTCTTTAGCACACTCACGTTTCTCTTCCTCGTCAAGGCCATAAAGGCGCTAAACGAGAAGAAATACGTTGGCAGCTGGAAGAGCATCTCATCCATAGCAAAGGGCAAGGTCGAGTTCATGAAGCAGAACTCTCGCGCACTGCTCTTTGCCGCGCTCTCCGGCGTCTCGCTCTCGGTCATAGGCCTTAGCTGGGAAGGTTTCCAGGTGCCTGCCGCGATAGTCGCCGCATACTGCATTATACAGATGTTTGTCGACCACTGGCGCAACAAGGACCCGATGGGGACCTTCTTTGTCGGGTTCGTGGTCCTCGCAATCGCTCTCGCGATGACCTCGCCGTATTACGCGCTAAGGGGTTCGATCAGCATGGTTTACATGATACTCTTCATGCTGGCGGGCGTGGTCGCAGCCGGGCTCATATTGATGCCGACCCGCGACCTGCCTTCGGTGATAGTACTGCCAGCCACCCTCGTTGCCGGCGGAATCGCGCTTGGGCTGCTCGCGGTCGTGAGGGCGTTCTTTGCGGACGTCGTTGCGCTAAAACCGCTCGTCTCGATAGCGAATACCCTCTTTGGCGGCATAGCATACGTACAGCTGAGCAAGGTTTACATGACGATAGCGGAAGCATCGACGGCGGACATGAGCACCACAGTCATGTCCTTTGGACCTGTGACATTCTTCCTCGCGTGGATTGGTATCTTCGCCCTCATCTACAGGCTTTTCAAGAAGGCCGAAAGAAAGGTTCTACTCGTGCTTATCTGGATGGGTGTTTCTGTTTACCTAACCCTGTCCGCAGGCCGTTTCATGAACGAGCTTGTCCCCATGTTCTGCATAATGGCGGCATGGATTATAGGCTGGATGATAAACAAGGTCGACTTCCCCAAGATGGTAAAAACCATAAAGGGAGCCGGCGGCATGAGGGGCGTCAAGCGCGGCCTGAAGGCAGGGCACGTTATGCTTGCACTGTTCCTCTCGCTTTGCATACTACTCCCCAACACATGGATGGCAGTAGATGCCGCGGTGCCGTATGAGAAAAAGACATCGGGCGGGGCGTTCGGCCTTGGATTATACAAGGAGAAATACTGGGTCGATGCGTGTTCGTGGCTCGCAGAACAGGACACGCACCTTGCGCCCGCGGAGCGCCCCGGCTTCATCTCTTGGTGGGACTACGGCTTCTATGAATCCTTCGTGGGCAAGCACCCGGCCGTTGCGGACAACTTCCAGGACGGCATAGAGCCTGCGGGTAATTTCATAACTGCGACTAGCGAAACCGAAGGGATAGCGGTCATTATCGTCCGCATTCTCGAAGGGCATTACGTCAAGGAAGGCGCCCTTTCACAGGAAACCGAATCGATAATATCGAAGTACCTCGGCGCGGACGCCGTCAATTTCACGGCATGGATAAAGGACCCGAAACTCGCCCCGTCGTACAACGCCCCGATAGCGCCCGAATACGACGAGAAGCTAAGCCTTGGATTCTCGGTAAGCGCCGCGAACGCGAGATACAGGGACTGTGCGCCGCTTGTGACCAAACTCGGCGACGAAAAGGTCACGGACATGTACCGCGAGCTTCAGGACTCAACTGGCTACAGCATCCGCTACTACGGCGTCGAGGGTTACGACCTGCAGATATTCAACGTTTTCACCTTCCTCTCGGACAAGTCGAACGTGCTCAAGGGCGCAGACGAGGACGAGTTCCTGATGATAAAATACGTCGACGCTTACGGAAAGAGCTACACTATGGACCAGATAAAGTCGATGAGCCCCGAAGCGCAGCGCAACCTGCAGATAGTGGATTCCAAGCTCGAATACAAGCCCGCATTCTTCCAGACGATGGTATATCAGGCCTACGTCGGGATTCCGTCCACCGACGGCAGCATGCCCACCTACTCCATACCCACTTACGGAATGAAGCACTGGGTGCCGGCATACGTTTCGCCCTACCCTTCCCAATACCAGCAGGGAATGTCCGCAGTCGTCATAGCCAAATACTATGAAGGCGCGACCGTGAAGGGAACGCTCACCGTCCAGGGAATACCGATGCCAAACGTCCAGGCGGTAGTCATCGATGCGACCGAATACGGCCTGCCGCACGACATGACGATGACGGACGAAAACGGGCAATTCAGCCTGATTGCACCCGCGGGAGCGATAAAGGTCAGGTTCTTTAGCGGAGAGACCGAGATAGGCGGGATAACGTTTGACGGCTCCGGGGAATACGCGCCGATAACCGAAGAGGAGGCGACGCGCAGAGCAGCGGATTACGCGCGCGAGGTGTCTCTCTCGCTCGAACTTGCCGACGTGACAGGAAGGGTCTACGAAGACCTCGACGGCGACGGAAGCTACGACGCACAGAAGGATGCGGCAATCGAAGGCGCGAAGGTCTACTGGGAAGGGATGAACGTCACAACGGATGCGAACGGCGTCTACGAGTTCGACGGCATCCTGCCGGGAAGCATGACCCTCTCCGTCACAAAGGAAGGATACGAGCCAAAGAGCGTCCAGGTCGGTGCGATACCCGGCGAAACGACGGTTATGAACATAACGGTCTCGCCCGCTGCCGCAAAGGTGACCGGAGCCGTATGGTACGATGCGGACGGAAACGGGGCAATGAACGAAGACGAGACCCTGCCGGGCGTTTACTCCATAAAGTTCATGGAGGGTTCGACCCAGAAGGCATCGGCGTATAGCAACGCGACCGGGTATTACACGGCGAACCTGAAGCCCGGAACATACGTTGTCGAAGTCATGATGACCTCGCCGGAATACGGGGAACTCGTCTTTAACGGCTCGCTCAAGATAGTCTTCGGAACGACCGAAAAGGTATTCGACATAAAGATGGTGAATGCCTAAGGCAAAAACACTTTTCGCAATACTCTTATCAAATCACGATTTTTATCGATAAAAATGATTTTTAGGCATTGATATTCTTAGGTGCCAAAAAAGGATTGGGATGATGCCAAGATAAGGAGCGGGTTATTTTCTTAACGGTATCTCCTTGCACACCCTTTCGAGGATATCCATCCCTCTCGCTATGTTGTCAAGCGACGCCGAGTAGGCGAACCGCAGGTGGCCGCGGCCCATCGAACCGAAAGCGCTTCCCGGCGTGCAGATGAGCCCCTCCTTCGCAAGCCTCATCGACAGCTCCACATCTTCTATGTCGTGGTCGAACTTGGGGAAGGCGTAGAATGCGCCGCCCGGTTTTAGGCAGTCGAATCCCTCTATATCGTTTATGCGCCCGACTATGTAATCCCGCCTCTTCGCGTATTCCTTGCGCATCGTCTCGACGTAGTCCTGCGGACCCGTGAGCGCCACGACCGCCGCCTTCTGCAAAGGGGTCGGAGGGCAGGCTACGGTGTAGTAGTGGACCTTCATCAGCTGGTCGATATACTCCTTCTTGGTCGCCAGGCAGCCAAGCCTCCAGCCTGTCATTGCGTAGGTCTTGCTGAAACTGTTGACGTATATCACGTTGTCGGAGTGCTGCAGGAATGAATTGTGCCCGCCGTCGTAGGTAATCGCGTCGTAGACCTCGTCGGCGACTATGATTATATCCTTGTCCTCGGCTATCTCAACAACCGCTTTTATCTGCTCGCGGTTCATGGTGGCGCCGGTCGGGTTGCCGGGCGTGTTCATGACCATCATCTTGGTCTTGGGGGTTATCAGCGACTGCAGTTCGTCGATATCGGGCACGAACCCGTTCTCGTGCGTGAGAGAATATCCAACTGCCCTGCCGCCGGAGAGCCTCGCCTGCGGGCCGTATATGACAAAACCCGGGTTCGGCACAAGAACCTCGTCTCCTCCCTCCACGAACGTCTGGTTTATCGCCATCAGCCCCTGGCTTGCGCCGACAGTGACCATTATGTTCTCTGCCGCGACGTCGCCGTTCCGGTAACCCCGTATCTGCTTTGCAAATGCATCCCGGAGTTCCATGATCCCCAGAGTCGCCGCATATTTGTTGTGGCCGCACCTCACCGCATCGACAAGCGCTTCCACTACGTGGCTAGGCGGCTGGAAATCGGGTTCGCCAAGGCCAAGGTTCACGGAATTAGAACTCGCAAGGTCGAACATCTTACGTATGCCTGACATCTCCAAATTACGTATTCTCTGTGCCACTTTCCCCGTCATTTCAATCAAGTGGGTATCTGTTTTTCTTATATAAATGATATCAAACGCCAAAATATCTGTTGCGCACGCGTGGCTTTGGGACAGAATTCCTCATTAATCTTTGACGATGATCACATAAGCCCTTTTTCCGATGTATTTTTTTGGGACGTCGAGCTTTGCCGAGTTTCCG
>PGXE01000067.1 GCA_002838935.1 Thermoplasmata archaeon HGW-Thermoplasmata-1
GGAGACGATAAGATGGCAATAGAGAAAGGCGATACTGTAAAGGTCGAATACGAAGGAACTCTCGAAGACGGCACCGTCTTCGACTGCTTGGCAAACCACGTCGCGCCCCTCGAATTCGAGATAGGTGCAGGGCACATACTGCCCGGCTTCGAGAACGCGCTGATTGGAAAAGAGGCCGAAGACGAGGTCGAGATAAACCTTGATGCAAAAGAGGCCTACGGCGAGGTTAACGAAATGCTCGTTCAGACCGTGCCAAGAGACCAGATTCCGATTGGTGAGGAACTTGAGGCGGGGATGGTGCTGATGGCGACGCTGCCAAACGGCGCAAGCATACCTGCGAGGATATGCGAGGTTTACAGCGAAATGGTTACGGTCGACATGAACCACCCTCTTGCCGGTAAATCGCTCAATTTCAAGGTGCGGATCGTGGACGTCTCTTCCTAGCCGCAGGATGTTTATCTTAACGATTTTATTTTTACCAAAAATCATCGAAAAACGCCTCCATTTACCATGCCGCGAAAATCGGTGCGCCCTGCTTAAAAAGGGGTTCGTTTTTTGGCGTTTTTTGGCGAAAAGATTTTTAAATCAGTGACGAATGGCACCTCAGTACTCCACTAGGGGAGCGCATAATTCTATGCCAGCCACCCAAACGCCCCAAACATGTTCAAGGCCTGACGAAAGGACAGATGTAAATGGCACTTCGACTGAAGAGCCGCCCGATAGAAAAAGCTCGTTTTTGGAAGATTTTCTGCAGGCGATGGGCGCTGACCTGAAAGAGATATCCAAAGTGAAAAAGATCTATCCGATGAAGGTCACAAAGCACTACCTCAACCTCATAAAGGAAAAAGACGACCCCATCTGGAAGCAGTGCGTCCCGTCCATCGAAGAGATACACGACAACAATCAGGCGGATCCGCTGATGGAGGAAAGGGACACCACAGTTCCCTGCATCGTCCACCGCTACCCGGACAGGGTGCTGCTCTTCGTGAGTTCGAAGTGCGCGATGTACTGCCGCTTCTGCACGCGCAAAAGGAAGGTCGGCCGCATAAAGGAGACCTCTCTCGACCAGATAAAGCGGGGCATAGATTACATACGCGAGCACGAGGAGATACGGGATGTGTTGCTCTCGGGCGGCGACCCGCTGATGAGAACGGACAACGAGTTGGAATTCATACTAAAGGAGCTCTGGGAGATACCGCACGTCGAAATAATAAGAATCGGCACCCGCATTCCGGTCGTCCTGCCGTCGCGCATCACGAAACGGCTTGCCAACATGATGAAGAAGTACCATCCCATCTTCATGAACATCCACTTCGAGCACCCGTCGGAAATCGACGCGGATTGCGAGAAGGCGCTCAAGATACTCGCCGACGCCGGAATCCCGCTTGGCAGCCAGAGCGTGGTGCTCAAAGGAGTGAACGACGACCCCGCCGTGATGAAGGAACTGGTCCAAAAGCTCGTCAAGAACAGGGTGCGGCCCTACTATCTGTATATGTGCGATCCATCTAAAGGCGTAGAACATTTCAGGACCCCAGTCAAGACCAGCCTTGAGATAATAGAGGGCATACGCGGCTGGACATCCGGCCTCTGCGTCCCGCACCTCGTGATAGACTCGCCCGGCGGAGGCGGCAAAGTACCCATATTGCCCCACTACGTCAGGGAATCGGATGACGAAAAGATCGTTCTCGTCAACTACGAGGGCAAGGAATATACCTATTACAACCCATGATAACCCGATAGGAACCCGTGATTTTATGAAAATAGCAATCACTTTTAACGCACTGCCGCAGGGCAAGCGCGTGGAGGAGGTGGCCGAATACGACGACATTTCCACCATAGAGGCGATAGAACGCGAAATAAAGGCGCTTGGCCACAAGACCGCGCTGATAGAAGCGGAGGCGGACGCAATGCGAAAGCTGATGCGCGAGCGGCCCGACTTCGTATTCAACGTCGCCGAAGGGGTGGGGCGGGGCGCAAGGGAATCCCAGATTCCGATGATGCTCGACATGCTAGGCATACCCTATACCGGCTCGGACGCGCTTACG
Organism: Thermoplasmata archaeon HGW-Thermoplasmata-1; assembly: GCA_002838935.1. Lineage (GTDB taxonomy): Archaea > Thermoplasmatota > E2. Next base: position 2,046 of record PGXE01000067.1, read on the forward strand.
CTCGGGATAACCCTCGACAAGCAGAGGACGCAGGAGATACTATCTTACCACCGCGTGCCGACGCCGAGATTCCAGATATTCCGGACGGGCGAGGAAAAACTGGCAAGGCGTATGCGCTTTCCCCTCTTCGTGAAGCCCATAGGCGAGGGGTCGAGCATCGGAATCTCCAAGAATTCGCTTGTGAAAAACGAGAAAGAACTGCGCAAGGTCGCCTGTGGGATAATCTCAAAACACGGTCAGGCTGCAATCGCGGAGAAGTTCATCGAAGGACGGGAGTTCACGGTCCCTCTTCTCGGCAACCCCCCAAAAGTGCTGCCTTTGGTGGAGATAGACTTCTCGCACCTGCCGACGGACGCGCCGAGATTCGACTGCTACGACGTCAAGTGGGTATATGAAGACAGGACCATCTGTCCGCCCGAAATTGATAAAAGGACGCTGCGCAGGATAGAAAAGATAACCCGAAAGGCATTCGAGGTGCTCGGCTGCCGCGACATTTGCAGGATGGACGTAAGGGTGGATGACAATGGGATGCCTTACATAATAGACGTCAACGCACTGCCCGGACTCATACCAGAGCCTGAAGAACACTCCCGGTTCCCGGCTTCCTGCTACTCTCTTGGCATGAACTACGGAGATATCATAAGGGAAATACTGCATTGCGCTTTTCGCAGGCACGGGATCGACGCATGAGAATAGGCATCATATACAACACGATAACTGCGGGCGAGGCGAGAGACTCTGGGGACGTTGCGCCGCAAAACGAGGTTCTGGACATAGTCGACAGGGTGAAAAGCGAGCTCGAGTTAAGGGGCCATGCGGCCATTCCGATAAAACTCTGCCCGGACGCGCTGCCAATGCTCAGGGGTTTTGACGTCATATTCAACTTTGCCGAAGGGATGGGGCCCGACCTTTCAAACGAACCGTTCATCCCTGCGTATCTCGACCTTTTCGGCATAGCCTACACCGGCTGCCCGTCGTTTGCCCTCCAGATATGCGGCGACAAGCCGAGGATGAAGAAGCTGCTTGAGGCGGAAGGCATACCGACGCCGCGCTCGCAGTTTTTCAGGACGGGACAGGAGAACCTCGACCGCGGACTGACTTTTCCATTGATAGTCAAGCCTTCGGCGGAGCACGCCAGCATCGGAATAGGGCCGGAGTCGGTTGTCGAAAACGAGGATGAATTGAGGAAGCGGGCCGCATACATCATAGAAACTTACGAAAAAGGGGCGATTGCCGAAGAATACATCGGGGGCAGGGAGATAAATGCGGCCCTCCTTGAAGACATGAACGGCGCCGTTGTGCTGCCTATCTCCGAAATAGTCTTCGAACTGCCAGACGGCCTTCCGCGCATAGTTGCCTACGAGGCCAAATGGATCGAGGAGAGCGTCTATTACAAAGGCACGATGCCTGTCTGCCCGGCCGTTCTCGAGGAATGGCTTTTTGAGCGGATAACGGAACTTGCGAAACGCTGCTTCGAGGCTGTGGGCGCAAGGGATTACGCGAGGGTCGATTTCAGGGTGAGGGGAAACGAGGTTTTCGTGATAGACATTAATCCGAACCCTTCGATCGCCCCGGCCTGCTCGGGTTTGGTGTGCGGGTCGCTTGCCGCGGCAGGCATCGGCTATGGCGAATTAATAGAGCGGCTTCTCGAACTCGCGGTATCCCGCAAGATAGAAAAAAAAGGCGAAGGCGTAAAAACGGAAAGGTTCTCCGCCTACGGCCTCGATTTCAGGACGGTCGTGCCGGAGGATGCGCCCCTTCTCGCGAAATGGTTCAACGACCGCGAGAACACGGCCTATATGGACGGGCAGAGCGAACACTACGATTCTAACGATCTGTTCGGCAGGATAATGGATTCGAAAGACCGCGATTTCATAGTCGAGACGGACGGGCGACCGATAGGTTTTGCCTCGATATACGACATAGACGAGCATAACGGCAACGCGGAGTTTTCAGTTATAATAGGCGAAAACGCCGACAAGGGAAAGGGATACGGAAAGAAGATAGTGCGATGGGTCACAGACTACGCATTCAACGAACTGGGGCTTGTCTCGGTTTTCGTATCCATAACAGTGGAAAACATTGCATCCATAAAAGCGGTCAAGGCCGCCGGATTGAAGGAGATCGGGCTACGCAGAAAATACCACCGGGTTGGAGACCGTTTCGCAGACGATATTCTTTTCGACATGACGGACGACGAATACCGGGCGATGCACTGAAGAGGGTGAACCTTCCGCAATTCGTCCTTATCCAATCTCACCCGAATATCCCACATGCCAAAAAGTAATGCAGTCCGTATCTGCGTGATTGGCAAAACAAAATCAATAAATCGTATATTCAGGGTTCCGCCTTGCGTTTCCTTCGCTCCAATATGAGTTCCATCAACTCTTCAGGCCCGTTTATGCGCACAAGTTCGCGTTTCCTTATGATGGGCGTGCCGCCTATGTTATCCTTCTCGATCTTCTCGACAAAGAACACCGCCGGTTTTTCTGTGACACTTGAAAGGTTGGCGACTATCCGGGCACGCTTTGCAAGATTGCGGTCCTCGCCGCCGACGCCTGAAAGAAGGACGTTGTCGTCGCGCTCCTTTTCTTCCATGACCATGCTGAAAGGGGACCTGCGCGTAGGGACGAGTTCGTAGCCCATGCCCGAAAGCTTCCTGAACATATCATCCTGCATGTCGAGCAGTTCCTGCATCGTGGTGTTGACCTCTTTCCATATCTCGCGCATTGCGGAAAACGGGTCGAACCCGCGCACAAGAGAACTGAAAGCCGTTGCCCGCGCAGGGCGGCTTGCCTGCGGCTCGAGCCTCTCAAGGAGAAACTCCTCAAGCCGTGCGGCAACGTCGATCTTGGCGTTCATCCCCTCCTCGTACATGCCTATGGCGCGCCTCGAGACGCCGATCGCTTCCGCAACCTCGCCAAGGGAAAGTCCCATCTCATCCCGTATCCGGCGCATCTCGGCGCCGTTTAGCTTCACGTAGTATCCTCCCGAAGCGGCATATACTAGGGGGGCGACGCCGTCGACCACGTAATCGTGGAACGTGCCGTAGGTCATGAGTGGAACATCGTAGCGCAGGTAAACCACTTCGTCTTCGAGCGGACCCGATCCGGAATGCGACCCTATGAGGAGCGGCGCGCCCTTTAACACCTTCGAGAGCATCTTCAGCTCGTGCGCCACTGATTCGGAGAAAGCATCGATGTTCGTTAAAACCTTAATAATGAATAATTGATTATCCCTTCTTGCGACTATGTCGAAACTGACGGGGCGCAGATCACAGACATCGGAGACGTAGAACCCTGCCCGCGCAAGGGTCCTGCTTACGGCGTTGATGAGCTCGATGCGATGCATTTAAATGAGGTATGCCTGCGCTTCTATAAAAAGATTGTTTGACGGTAATTGATATGTGGATAGCGGTCGACGACACGGACTCAACGAGCGGCATGTGCACCACATATCTGGTAAGCGAGCTTATAAGCGAATTTTCGGAATACGACGTCATATGCTACCCGAGACTCATCCGGCTAAACCCGGACGTGCCATGGAAAACAAGGGGAAACGCCGCGCTCGCGGTAAGATTCGGCAAGGGGCGAGGCGAACCGGTTGCGTGCGCGATGGTGAACGGCAAGACCCGCTACTGCTACGCTGAAGGGGACGACGCCAGAGGGGACGAGTCTACGTTAGAACGGGCTGCGCGAATCGTCGAGTCCATGTCGGTACTCGAGGACGAGAAGACCAATCCGGGTCTTGCGGTATTCAATTCCCCTCCCCCGGATGGATATTACTGGAAGGCTGTGCGCGAGATTTTGACTGTCGAGGATGCAAAAAGGGAGCTTGATGGTTGTGGCGCGCTCTACCGCTCGTTCAAGAACGGGCGCGGACTGATAGGCGCAACCGGCGCGGCGGCGTGGGACGAAACGGGTGACCGGACATTCGAGATAATCGCATACAGGCAGAAGACGAGATGGGGGACGAAACGAATCGTCGACGACGGCTGCGCAAGGGATCTCGACCGGATTTGCCCAAGCAGTTTCGACAACTATGATCCGCGCAACGGCCACAACCGCATAACCCCGAACTCGCCGTGCCCGATATTATACGGCATACGGGGGGACGACCCGAAAGAACTGGCGGCCGGAATGCAAAGCATGAAAAGCGAACCTGTCGACAGGTGGACGCTATTCATAAGCAACCAGGGCACGGACGACCACCTGGTCGAAAAGGACATCTCCGAAATCCGCCCCGGCGATTCCGTAATCGTCAGGGGGACGGTTGCCGCCGTGCCGAAAACGATAGAGGGCAGCCATGTTTTCTTTGAGTTGTCAGACGGCGACGCAGTAGTGGACTGTGCGGCCTACGAGCCCACAAAGGAGTTCCGCGACCTGATACGCAAACTGCGACCCGGCGATGTCGTCTCTTGCTACGGCTGCGTTAGAGAGATGCCGCGAACCATCAACCTTGAGAAAATAAGGATCGAAAGCCTTGTATCGGTGCGCGAAAAGACTGCAAACCCGAGGTGCGAAAAATGCGGCAGGTCCATGAAATCCGTCGGCGCCGGACTTGGCTATCGGTGCAGGTCGTGCGGTGAGAAAGCCGATATTTCGCAGGCCGCGTTTTGCGTCGTGGATCGGGATATCGCGCCCGGTTTTTACGAGGTGCCGGTATGCGCGAGAAGACATCTCGCAATGCCGCTAAAGAGGCTCGGCAAAATATAGGTCGCATGTCGGAATTGACCCTGCAACAGTATATAAACCCAATATTCATCCGGTAGGAATGTGACATCCATGTCGAAAGGTTACGTTGCGCCGGTTGCGGCGATACTGATTCTGGCCATGCTATCCGGCTGCATATCCTCTTCAGGCTGCGAATTCGAACTCGTCGGATTCGACTACGAAAGGGCGTATGACGACGTTGTGGAACTATGCAAATACCCGCACAGGCTGACGGGGTCGCAGTATCTCGAAAACGGTATGGCCTATTTCGTCGACGAGATGAAAGATGCCGGCCTTGAGGCCCATATCGAATACTATCCGCTGACCTGCTTTGACATACTCGATGCATCGCTCGCCCTTGTCAGATACGATCTGCTTGGGCTAATCCCGATAGATAAAACCGAGTTCCGCCACGGCGACGATTTTATAGTGCAGGGATTCTCCGGCAGCACGGACGGCGCCGTTGTCGCAAGCATAGCTTTTGCAGGCAACGGGACCGAGCAGGCGTACGAAGAGGCGGGAAACGTCTCTGGAAAAGCGGTCGTGATAAGCTACGAACAGGGCGGTGCGGGATACAACGCGGCGTACCTCAATGCTGCAAGGAACGGCGCCGCGCTAAATGTGATGCAAAACCGCCGTTACAACCCGGCAAGCGGCTATCCGCCGATAGGCGTGGCTGCAGGGGCATACGACGAAAACGGCAATTACGTGCCCTATCCGGATATTTATCCCGACCTCATAATCCCGACGATAATGGTCTCTAACGCGACCGGCAACGCGATACGCAACGCAACCTCAGGCGGCTTTAGCCTCTTTAGCTACAAACTGGAGTTCGACATAGACGTGCTGTGTGGCATGATTCGAGAAATATAGCCGGTCTTTATATATGAGAATCAGATGATCATTTATAAACTATTTAAATGAAATACCTGAAAAAGACAAT
>PGXE01000068.1 GCA_002838935.1 Thermoplasmata archaeon HGW-Thermoplasmata-1
AGGCGAATCACCTGCCATGCTCGAAGGACTTGCAGATCACCTATGGGATTGGCATGAATTTTTCTATTTTGATTAACTATTCCTAATTAGGACAATACCAAGCGAACGGGCAGTTCCAGTTTGATGTCATTCCCCCAGTCAATGATTATGAGGTCTTTGAATATATTGTCGATGTCAAGGATGACGTGGTTGCGGTTGAGTGCCACGTTGATTGGGAAGCCGAAACACTCGACATCGATATGTATTTCATGAAAGGCACAAAGGTCGTATGCGGCGACAACCACGGCATGATGGCGGATCCATGGACGATGATACCAGTATCGGATTTCAAGGGATCGACTTGGGAATACTTCAGCAGCGTTCGCGGCGAAACGAAAGGGACAATACGCGAGTCCGGAGAATATACGATATATGTCGAGGCATTTAACAACTGGGACCCCCGGGCGTTTGCAGGCACCCCGACACCGTTCACTATCGACATCTGGGTCTATACCGTGCTGTCAGCCCAGTGGCATCCGCACCAGAATCCGGGCGAATGATACGATTCTTTTCAATATTTTATTCAACAGAACTGGATTTTAGCGATTTTTTTTGTAAGCCAACTCCATTGCTGCGTGAAAAACCTACTGCATCGTCGGCTGTCCGATATAGGTTATATTGCATCATTCATTCGACGCAGCCTATCTTCTTGCGTTCAGATAATACGAGAAACGACTTTGCAGACGTTTTCAAGAAATATTTTATCCGCTTCGCCAAAAGGCGCGTGCGAATGCGAATCTATGTCCAGTTCCCCGACGACTTCTCCGTCCTTGAACAGGGGCAGCACAATCTCGGCCTTTACGTGCATGCTGCAGGAAAGGTAGTTATCCTGCGCAGAAACGTCCTGCACGACGAACGTCTCTTTTCGTTCCGCGGCCTGTCCGCAGATGCCCTTTCCGAAAGGTATCCTCGTATGCTCTGTGTGCTCTCCCGCAAAAGGCCCGAGGATGAGTTCACGCTTCGACTCCGGGTCGACGAGATAGAACCCGACCCAATCGTAGTGTTCCACCCCCTCTTTTAGCAGGTTGCAGACGGATTGAAGTTTTTCCTCCGCCTTCAGCGGACTGTCCGCTATTTCCTCGATTTCCCCAAGGAGCAGATTCCCGGTATCGCAGGCAAGGCATTCGTTTCGGGATACGCCCATCATTCCACCCCGCCATCGCTTCCTTCGTTGCGCACGAGTTCGTCCCATGCAAAAAACGCCCGTCTCAGATGCGGTATAGTGATGGAGCCGCCGACGACTAGCCCTATGTTGAGCGCCTCTTCCAGCTCTTTGTCGTTCACCCCGCGTTTCCTGCATTGGATGAGGTGGTATTTCACGCAATCGTCGCACCGCAAGACGAGCGAAGCGACAAGGCCGATAAGTTCTTTTGTCGCCGCGGGCAGGGCGCCATCCGAGTAGGCTTGGGAATCAATGCCAAAAAACCGTTTTATGCCCTTGCCCGCATAGCTCATCACAAGGTCGTTTAACATTTCCCGCCTTTCTGTGAATTGCGAAACAGTTTCATCTTCTTGCATGGCAAGGGCTACCGGATTTGTATTTAAAATGTTTTCACTGTTTTCATATTAAATTCGGCGTCATCTTTCGGGCGCAAAAACAGGTTATTTCCCAGATTTTATTGCGTAGCACCGTGTAAATCCGAAAATCCGCCATTATATTCTACTAGTAATCCTCGGTATGATGGAACTCGGGGTTCTCTGTCCAGCTCTCCGGGCGGGATACGAACTCCAGGATGTTTTCGAGAACGTAGAAATGTTTTTCCTCCTCTTTTGCCATCTTGAGCAAAACCCCCTGTTCATGCTCATCTTCGGATTCCATCGCGCTCTTCTCGTAGAGTTCCTGGCTTTTCGCTTCCAGTTCGAGAGCCTTTTTGTAGAGGTCGAGTTCGCTCATCGAAAAATCGAATTCACGGTCCATGTCACGCAGTTTCTGCAACACGGCCCGCGCGTTTTTTAGAACCGTCGAATCAGGCAGCGCGTGTTTCTCCCTATTGCGCATGCGGACGAGCGCTTCCCTGTGCTTCACCTCTTCGTCGGCGAGCATGCTGAGTATGTTGGCAAAACCCTCGTGATTGCTTTTTTGGGCAAGTTCCCGGTAATAATTCTCGCCGTCGGTCTCTATCTTTAGGGCATAGTCGAAAACATCCATCTTGTCACCTCTGACCGCATTCGATGCCTTCATAAAAAAACTATTCCTGATTGCACGAGTAGTTTTTTTATGTTACGAAAGTAAATGGTTCATATGCCCCCTATACTTTCGTTACAATGAAAAAGAGTTGTTTTTGTTTTATTAATATCTGATCTTCCCCACAAAGCTAAAAGTTTATCGACCACCACTATCACAATGTATTGATTACATCCATGAATATAAACTCACCGATGTTTCAGTCGCTATAACCATTTTTAACCCCCTATCCGATTCCATAACGATAAAATGGACGACATCGACCGTTTCCTCTACGAAGACCTCGGGGACGAGGGCGACATCACATCGGATTCCATATTCACCGACGAGCGGGCGACCGCCCGCATGCTCGCAAAGGACGACGGCGTGGTGGCAGGTCTCGAAGAGGCGAAGGCGGTCTTCGAGAGGCTCGGCTCATCCGTGCGGCTACTAAAACGGGATGGTGGGCGCGTCGTTTGCGGCGAGCGCGTTCTAGAGGCGGCCGGGCTCGCAAAAAGCATCCTCTCCGCAGAACGGCTCGCGCTGAATTTCGTCTGCCACATGAGCGGCATTGCGACCGCGACGCGAAAGCTGGTCGATTCCTGCAAGGCGGTAAACCCGCACGTAGCAATCGCCGCCACCCGCAAGACCATTCCCGGAATAAGGAAATACCAGAAGAAGGCCGTAATCGCAGGCGGAGGCGACCCCCACCGCATGGGTCTCTACGACGTCGCGATGATAAAGGACAACCACATAGTAGCCGCCGGAAGCGTGGAGAGAGCGATACTCAAGGTAAGGCAGAATGCGCCGGGCAAGGAGATAGAGGCGGAGGTGGAAAACCTCGCCGATGCGCTCACCGCCGCGCGCCTTGGCGTGGAGTGGATAATGCTCGACAACCGTTCGCCAGAAGAAGGCGCGATGCTTGCGAAGGCCGTAAGAGCCGCCAATCCCAAGGCAAGGATAGAGGTTTCCGGGGGGATAACCCCACAGAACATAACGGCATATGCATCATATCCCGACCGCATCTCGCTTGGCTATCTGACACACACTGTCCGGAACATGGATTTTTCGCTGGAGATTGATGCGCCCGATGCCGGCAGGGGACAAATTTAAAAATGAGGGTTGCGTATAAGCGATAAAGGAGAAAATAGATGAATAAGCAGAAATTTATGTTCCTCGGTGTTCTCATAACGCTTGCCGTCACCGCGATGGTGACGATATCGGTCATAAGGGGAAATGCCGTCATTCCGATAGCCGCGGTCATACTCGGCCTTGCGCTGATATCGCTTTGCAGGAGGAAGCTTGAAAATGAGATAGACCGCGAGAAACTGCGCGAGGTAAGCAAGGATGCTTCCAGGATAACACTGCCGGTTTTTGGAACCGCAATGGTCGTTGTTGGTGCGGTTTTCATGGCTCTTAGCCGCGGCGGCTATCTGGACTTGATGGAAGTCGGGCAGGTTATGACGTTTACGGCATGTGGGCTGATAATCATCTACTTTGTGGTATATCTCTATTACAGCAGAAAGGTTTGAACGCAATCAAAAGATCGAGACTGAAAACCTCGCGCCGTCATTCACAGCGGTTCGGCATCCATAAAGGGTTCCACGCTAAAAAATGCTTTTTCAAGCTCATCGGCACTGGTGCTGCCGTCCTGCGACATCATCCTAAGCCGCCTGATTTTGCTGCCCCGCACTAAATATTTTACGGATGCGAACGCATGCAAAAGCCAAAAGAGCGTCATGTAGAGCAATATGCCGCCGACGAGCGCGAGGATGACGTAGGCCGATGCGTCCGCAAGAAAACTGCTTCCCGTTATGCCTTCCACGTTCCGCGACCATCTCGCGATTACGGAGCCGTTTATGCACCTTTTAACGAACATCTCGCATGCGAAAACGCCACATGCAAGAATGGCCATTTCGCCTGACGCGCGGAGTATCGCGCCCTTTCTTTTCGCATTCCAGCGTTCCAGCGCGGCGGCCATGCGTTTTTTTGTAAGAGGTTCGCCGGAATCAAGCCCATTCGAAACGGCGCCGGTCTTGCCCTTGCCGAACACCGACCTTGCCATAGTTATGGGGTTCTTTAGCACGTTTTTCTTGGAGAATGCCCATATCGCCAATCCAAGCGGCAGGCCGATTAGCGCGCCTGCCAAAACGTCGGTTGGATAATGCACGCCAAGGTAAAGCCTGTCGAACCACATCAGGGGCGCAATGAGGCCGACCAGAGATGCCGCGACTATGCCGAGCTTTTTGTTCCGCGCCGTCTTTACGATTGCGGGGATGACCGCCGCCACGCAGGCTGCGGCGCACATGGCGTGCCCCGACGGGAACGAGGATTCGGTCGGGATATAGCCGATTATGTTAACCCAGTCGTGCGTGAGAAACGGACGCTTTACCATGAAGAGGGATTTTATCTTCGAGTTAAGGAATTCGGAAACGCACGAGGCGGCCATCCAGAGGCAGAAAATCTTTCGCCACGGTTTCACGACAAGCATCGGCGCGACCGAGAAGGTCCGCACGATAAAATCGCCGAAAACCGCGACCACGATGAAGAATTCATCCCAGAACGGATTGCCGGATAAGCCGTTTATCGCCCGCAGTATATCCAGATTGATGCTCATGGTATCAGCTTGGCCGGCCTAATGGGTTTGACGAATTAATGTTTTTTCGTGTTTATGATGCAAATTGCGGCCGGTTTATCATGAGGTCTTATTGGAGATGTATCAGTTGCCCGATTTTGCGTCAAGGCCCGGCGGCGATTTTTAGGCGGGATGTTTTTGTTTTCTTACGAATCCCATATATACTCCGAATCCCAATACCTGATTTCGGTGATAGTTTGGACGTTCGCGAAGCGGTATTGGAGATAGCCGAAAACCTCGACAAGGCAAGCAACCTCATATCAGGTCTTTCGAAAGGAGGCATGGATACCAGTCAGGTCATAGGCGACCTGCACAAGATGCATGCAGATATCCTCAGTCTTTCCATGGACGTGGAAACCCAGCTCTTCAACCGCGCCATACCCGTATATTCGCGCGAGGACCTCCTTCGCCTCATATATTACATGCGCAAGTATTTCGACGCCCTTATATCGCTGTGCCTCTTTTACGAGGACAGCGATTTCTACCGCGAGATAATATCGCGCGTCATGGGCGCAAAGAACGTCGTCATAGAGGCGATACGCGACATGTACGGCAAGCTCGACAACGTCCTTGAAAGGATAAAGCAGCTTCACGAGGCGGAGGCGAAGATATACGACTTCATCGAGCAGCCCGGATTCTGGGTCATCAAGGAAAAGAAGTCCGCGCTCTACATACAGTTCCTGCGCGCCACCGAGGCTTTGAAGGAGACCATGCTGAGGATCGAGACGATAGCGGTCAAGGCCAAGGGATAGGCGGATAGGGTTGCTCATACTGCACATCGTCCTAATCGTTGCCGCAGGCGGGTTGCTGGCGTTTTCCATAGGCGGAAACGACATAGCGAACGCCATGGGCACCTCGATAGGATCCGGTGCGATCAAACCCAAAAAAGCGTTTATCCTCGCGTCGGTATTCCTTCTTATAGGCGCGCTCGCGCTCGGCGGCGCGGTAAGGTCGGCTGTCGGCGGCAATCTGGTCGAGAGCGAATACGGGCACGTAGGCGCCATAATAGCAATGTTCTCCGCATCCTCAGTCGTTTTGTTCATGACAAAGAGGGGGCTTCCCACCTCGACCACGCAGGCGCTGATAGGCGGTCTTGTCGGTTGGGGAATTGCCGCAGGCGCAAAACTCAACTGGGCGTACCTTGGAAAGATAGCGGTATCGTGGCTCGTATCGCCGCTTATCGGATTTGCGATTTCGGCTTGCGTTTACCTTCTCATACGAAAAGTGTTTGTCTCGCGGATAACGGACGTCGCCGCAAGGGACAGGCTGGAGATGAGGTTCAGGGTACCGCTTTTGGTATCCTCGTGCGCGGTTGCTCTTGCGATGGGGGCAAACGAGGTGTCGCAGGTGGCCGGTTTCATCTCCTTTCTCGGGGTGCCTTCGATACCGGTGGCAGGGGGGCTCGGCATAGAATCGCTTGCCGCCGCCGCATTCATGACCCTGGGGATATTCACCTTCGGCTCGCGGGTGTCGACCACTGTCGGGAGGAGGATAACAGATCTCGTCCACACAAGCAGTTTTGCGGCCCAGTTCGCAACCGCCGCGGTGATACTCGCTTTCTCGCAACTTGGCATCCCGGTTTCAACGACGCACACGGTGGTGGGCGCGGTCATAGGGGTGGGCATGGTCAGGGGAGAGGGCAATGTGGACAAAAGGTCCCTGCGCGAGATAGGGATGTGCTGGCTTACGACGTTTCCGTCAGGTTTTGCAATCGCATTTCTAATGACGCTGTTATATAATCTGATTTTCTAAGATCGCAATAGCCGCTCTTCTCTTTCGCGGTAAAGCGCCTTTACGGCACGGCGGAGATTTCCTTCTTCCTGTTTAGTTATCCTGAATTCATTATGGTAAGGGCAGTCGATGTCGCGCACCACGTTTTCGTATTCCTCGTCCCAGACGAAAGGGTAGTGCCTGCAGCCGTCCGGCCTGTTTTCGTAGGCAGTGCAGACGTCGCCGGACAGGAATACGCAGTGCTCCTCGACGTTACGCAGCATAAGCCAGCCTTGCGATTCGAAGCAGAATTCGTCTTTTCTAAAGCCCTGCGACTCGAGCCGTGCCACATCGCCTTCGGTAAGCATCATCTCGGTTTCAAGACAGCATCTGCGGCATCCGCGAGTCTTGCAGACCATTCCTTCGACCATGTCCAATCCCGCCTTCGCGTCAATCCTTGTCGCATATGTCAGTGCGATACCGTAATATCTATTAACGCCATATTGCCCATCTATACTTTTGGTATTTATTTCCTTGGCGCGAGCGTGACCCCGCGCTGACCCTGATAATTTCCGCTCCTCTCGTCATACAGCGCGCGCGGCGGCGAACGCATCTCTTCGTAAACGACCTGGCAGAACCGGTCGTCTATCGGTATCTCGAGCGTATCGTGCGAGGCATTGAAGCAGCCGAAGGTGAGCGTGCCTTCAAAGCCCGCCTCGATCTTGCCAAAAGAGACCTGCGCCCCCTTCCTTGCGTACGAGGAGCGAATCCAGAGCTGCGAGCATACGCGGGCGCCGTTCTTCACGTATTCGCGGGTGCTTATCGCAAACCAGGTGAGCGGCGGAACGCGGGCTATGCCTTCCTTCACGTGCGCCTCCGTCCCGGACTCGTCACGGTGCATGAAGACCTCCGCTATTGAAAGATCGTAGCCGTTTGGAGTGAGGTTCTTTTCAACGAAAGGCTCTATCGAGAGTTCGCCCTTTTGCATGAATTCGAGTATGTCTGAGTCGGAGAGTATAGCCATTTCTATCGAACCTCGAATGACGGAGGCGTTTATAACCTAACCTCGCCACTTAGCCCTTTTTCACTCTGATTATTGGCATCTGCATCATTTGACAGTTGAGTTTTACCAACGCAATTTCAGTGATTTAT
>PGXE01000069.1 GCA_002838935.1 Thermoplasmata archaeon HGW-Thermoplasmata-1
ACGATGAGACAAAACCTGAGGAACGCGAAGAGCGGGGAAGGCAAAAATCGCTCTTTGATTTCTAGGGAAACGAAAAACCCTCTAAACCATTTTCAGGAACATCTCGTGTATGCGGGTGTCGTCTGTGAGTTCCGGGTGGAATGCGACCGCCATGCGGCGCCCCTGCCTTGCCAGCACTATTTTTCCATCGAACGTCGCAAGCGCTTCGCAGTCGCCGCGCGCCACGGTTCCGGCAGGCGCCCTTATGAATACGGCGTGCACCGGCGAGTCAAACCCCTTCACGGCAAGCTCGGTCTCGAACGATTCGCGCTGCCGCCCGAATGCATTCCGGTCAACCGCCAGGTCCATCAGTTCCAGCAACACGGTTCCGGTGCGCTTTGCCTGAACGCCCGCATCCTTCGAGAGAAGCACCATCCCTGCGCAGGTTCCCATTATGGGCAGGTCGTCGCGCGCGGCCCTTTCGAGTATCGCGTCGCGTATGCCGAACCTGACAAGCAGTTTCGAGATGGTGGTGGACTCTCCGCCGGGTATGACAAGCGCATCCGCTTTTCTCACGTCATCGCCGCCGCGGACGAGAATGACCTCGCCAGAGATGCCCATCCCCGACATGGCCCGTTTCAGGGATGAAACGTGCTCCGAAACGGCACCCTGGACAGCGACGACGCCGACTATCATAAAAACCACTTTTTTAAAAATTAGTGTTGAGATTGTGAAGATTACCAGCCGCGCTCCTGCAGCCTCTCCTTTTCTGGTATGGTGTCGATGTCGATGCCGACCATCGGTTCGCCCAGGCCCGCAGATATCTCCGCGAGCCTTGCAGGGTTGTCGTAGTGGAGAACGGCTTCGACTATCGCCTTTGCGCGCTGTTCCGGGTCGCCGGACTTGAATATGCCGGAGCCGACGAACACGCCGTCGTTTCCAAGCTGCATCATGAGAGCGGCGTCCGCAGGCGTCGCTATGCCTCCCGCAGCGAAATCCACGACCGGCAGCCGTCCGCGCCTTGCGACTTCGCGAACGAGCTCGAACGGCGCCTCTATCTTGCGGGCGAACTGCATGAGCTCGACCTCGTCCTTGTTCATGCACTCGCGTATCTCGCCGACTATCATGCGGCGGTGCCTTACCGCCTCTACGACGTTGCCTGTTCCGGCCTCGCCCTTGGTGCGTATCATGGCGGCTCCTTCGTATATGCGCCGGAGAGCCTCCCCGAGGTTACGCGCGCCGCAGACGAACGGGACCTTGAAGTCGTGCTTCCAGACGTGGTTGAACGGGTCTGCCGGGGTCAGGACCTCGGATTCGTCTATCATGTCCACGCCGATGGCCTGGAGTATCTGCGCCTCTACGAGGTGGCCTATTCTCACCTTCGCCATGACCGGTATCGTGACGGTTTCGATTATCTCCCTTATGATGCGCGGATTGCTCATGCGGGAGACGCCGCCCTGCGCCCTTATATCGGCCGGGACGCGCTCAAGCGCCATCACTGCGACTGCGCCCGCTTCCTCCGCTATCGCGGCCTGCTGTGCGTTAGTGACGTCCATTATCACTCCGCCCTTTTGCATCGCCGCAAAGCCGCGTTTTATAAGCTCGGTCCCGTGCATCATTTCGTTTAGGTTGATTTCGCGAACCATCTGACCACCAACTCTATGCCCCTAAAGGCATTTTACAGTTGCCCCAATCTTTTAAGCGTTCTTTAAGTTTTGCAGGTGATACGTAAAATCGGGTTGGAATGCGATTAAAAATAGAAAAAAGCCCTTGAGAAAGCATCACTGCGTCCATTTCACGGTCGTCATGCTCCCCCCTGTCGCGATATGGTATATCGTAACGCGGTATTGGGAGCCGGGATTCAAGCCGGTTATGACAAACGAATCGCCTTCGCTGATCGTGCCGGACGGCACGGCCGGCGGAGTCATCTCCGGCGTTCCCACTGCCGAGAGATTAAACAGCTTGACCTCGACCTCGCTCCACGCCATCCCTTCGTTGCTGACCCATGTAAGGGATATTTTGCAACTCGTATCCCCGGTCGCACCGGCTTCTATTGCAACGGACGGGATTTCGATTGGGGCGTTCTGTTTTGCTACCAGAAGCCATACGGCCCCCGCAAGTATTACGGTAACGGCAAGCATCAGTATTCCGATAGTTATCGGCGAGATGCCTTCATCCGTAAAAGGGTGTTTTTTTCTTCTGTTGGTGTCCATGTCAATCCCCGTGTCGTGCGATATGCGTTTTGCGTGTCGCGTGTGTCAAGTAAACGATTTCAAGTGCGGTATATAAAAGACTTTTCAAAGGATTTTGAACGATGCCGATGGAATGGCGTGGCGGCAGTTTTCGCTTCGATGTCCGGCAGCGGCTTATTTGGGCTGCGTCCACTCGACCTTGCCCATCTCGCCGTCTGTGAGGTGATCTATGAAAATGACCATGTAAGCATGCGTTGGAGTAAGCAATTCTGCCAAGAAAGCATCTCCAACACTCAACTTTTCATCTCCGGTGTCACTAGCGATTTTTGATGAATTGAAATATCGCTTTCCTCCCGTGTCCCTGTCCGTAAGGGTTATGTTGACATCGCTCCATTTCACGCCCTGCTGGTCCACCGATTTAACCGTGCATCCGGCTGTAGTGTTATCACCCGAAGTCGGATTCGCCTCAAGGGTTACCTTCGGCGTTTGATACTTCCAGGTGATGCTGCCGTATAGTTCCCCCGTTGTGCTGTTGGAGAACACGGTTAACAGGTATTCATGTTTGGCAAAGGTGTCTGATAGAGTGATGGTGTCGCCCTTTTCCACGGTTCCTGACGGAAGCGGCGCTGACGGAAGCGGCAGGTATTTTTCCCCGCCTGTCGACTTGTTGGTCAGCTTCACCCGGCAGTTGCCCCATTGAATATTGTCCTGACTTACGGATTCGACGGTTATCGTTGCTTCCGTCCCGTAAGACCTCACGCTCATCGTTATCCTCACAGTGCCCATGGTGAATGGCGCTGAACCCATTTTGCCATTGGTGGGTGTATAATAAAAATAGATTTCATAAGAATGCCCTTCGGTCAGGCCCTCCATGCGTATTATATCTCCAGAAGACACAAGGCTATCGCCCGCAGGCGCATAGAGGATGGGGGGATTGCCCCCTGTCTTGTCAGTAAATCTTATGTTCACGCTGTTCCAGCCGATATTGTTCTGGCTTATGGATTTCACGGTGCATGTGGCGGTTGTGGTGTCTACTATCTTTACTTCGATGCTGATGGTCGGTGTAGTGGGCGGCGTCTCCTGCGTTTGGGTTGTCTTGGGCGTGGTGAAACTCGTACTGCCCAAAACAGTTCTGGTTTTTGTGTGTATAATGGTAAAAAGGTATTTATGCTGCGAGGTCAGACCCGGTGCATTTATGGTGTCTCCCTTTTCTATTAGATCAAGGTCTTTTTCTGTTGGGGAAAGGCATCGAACTTCGCCACTGTCGGAATCGGTGAGCTTGAGTTCCACATCGCTGAATTTCACTATGGTGTAGGTTATGGATTCAACAGTAATGATTGCGCTGTTTTGCGTGGTTGATGCCCTCAGGGAAATGGTGACTTTCGGCAGCGTGAACGTAACACTGCCGAGGGTTTTTTCATGGTGCACGAATGAAACCGCATATTTCTGCCCGAATATTAGATCCGGAATCGAGATGCGGTCATACGCATGGACAGTCCGGTTTCTGAATGGAATCTCAACGTAGGAGATACATTTTGAGCTTTCGTCTATGACCTGCACCGAGGTGGCGTTCCACGGTATCTTTCCTGTAACAGACTCGACGACGATGTCCGCTTTTGATAGATTTTGATAGTAGAACAGGCCGACGCGTGCGGTCTCCTCGATAGCCGGCGGCTGCTCTACTTCCTGATCTTCCAAGTTTGTATCAATGCAGCCCGCGAATGACGTGACCAACATCATCAGGGCAACCGCAAGACCCAGACTCACATTTTTATTCATTATTACCACCTTTTATTGACCTTTAAAGTAAGAAAGTTGATTCATAGTTCATATATGCCAATTAGTCCTATAACGGTTAGTATATATATAATACTTGTTGACTATCCCTTTTGCGGTTTTTCCAAATTTCCCTGCTTTTTCCTTTTATGTATTTACATATTGACCGTCCAGCTTCCCATCAGCGAATTATCAGGCACATATCGAAATGATATCCTGACATCCCCCTCCAAAGCCAGCCAGCTAAAAGGAAAAAAGAAAGCAATAATATCAATTCGCCAGGATTAGAATTCAACATTCAAAATTCCCATGAGTTCGTGCGTTGAGATTATTTTAACCGTGTTTTGTTCCTGTTTGAGAACTTTATCGTTTGACCAGACTGCGGCGTGCATTTTCATCGCCAATGCAAGATAAGGCAGGTCTTTTGGGTCAGGGGATATTTCAGATGCCTGTTTGAGATATGGCGCTATTTCTTCCAGTGGCACGAGTTGAATCCGCCTCTCAAAAACGCTCAACAATTGGTTAAAATCCTCATCGCTTCTCGAGGTCTTGTTTTTGACGACATTTCTGTATTTTTCAAATTCAGCAAATATATATTCAGGGGCGTATAGTTGAAGGTCGTCTCTGAACATCAGTTCAGATGTGACGCTTTTTCTTATTAGGGCTGCGAAAAGAATATTGGCATCAACTATGATGTCCATCGGACGACCTCAGTCGGTAGTATATCGCCGGGCGAGATTTTTATTTAGCTCTCTCCCCAGATTCATGGCGTCGGCTTCTGTCATCCTGCTACTTGATTTGAACTTCTCAAGGAATTCGAGATCTTCGAGTTTTTGTCTGAACGCCTGTCTTGCGACTTCAGACCAGTTTATTTCCGGGAATGCCTCCATCTTGTGTTTCATTTCGTCCGGTACCGCCAAAGTTATAGTGGTCATATTTTCACCTTCATCATCTATTACCTATGTTATGTGCATATACCTATATTATGTGCATTTTATTAAGTTTTCTCCATCGGCAGCCTTTCTATTACGTTCCCTTCTATTATTCTTGAATTCCTCTTGTAAGGCCGCAATATCCGATAACTTTTATCGTGGGAATAGTGCAGATGTTATGCTTTTTGGATAATTGTGGAAAAGACGTTTCACACATTGACCATCCAGCTTCCCATCAGCGAGTTGTTCGGCAGATACCGGAACGTTATCCTGACATCCCCCGAAACTCCGGTTCCGGCGACGAGAAACTGGTTGCCTATGGTTGATTTTCTCCGAAAATTATCAATGAAGAAACATTGGTGTGTCTTTTCAGGAAATCTTGTTTTTTACCCATGCGATAAACTTTATCGAAGATACTATGAGCCGCCGCGCATCTTTTTCAACCATCTGTTTTCCCAAATAACCGAATTCTGACCGCATTTCAAGAGCATCCTTTAACGATTTCCGGTAGTCACTGTCATTGAGAACCTTGACCACGTCGATATGCAATCGTATCGCTTCCCGATGGTCGGCGGACGCCCGCTTTCCGAGAAAGTGAGAGGTTAGCGCGTCGTTGGCATTTATCATCGATTGTGTCGCCTCGAATCCGGCTGCATTGAAACGTTCTTTTTCCAGATTGTCCTGAGCGGAAGCTATAAACTCCTCCGCTTGCCTGATATAACGGGGTGCATCGCTTCTCTTTACATCTCTGACCATTTTTCATCACCATGCAATATTATGCCTTCAGACGTGGCGTTTATAATAAAAGGATCCATTTTTCGCAACCTGTCTTTTGCTTCTTTGAAAGACAATAAAGTAGCTGAGATATTGACATCGTATTCATCGAGGATATGTTGTGATATTTCGCCGATTTCTGCATTCCTGTATGTTGTGTCATCAAAAATCAACAAAACGTCTATATCGCTTTTGCAGGTAAAATCCCCTCTGGCAACTGAACCGAAGAGTATGGCGGCAACAAGACCTTCCTTGTTGAGCCGCTTTGAGAATATCCTTGCTATTTCGGTGTAACCGTTTTTCTCGGATTTGAACAGGCTTTGGATATCTTTCATAAGAAAGTGATTTCCATTTACACGGTAAACGGGTGTTCTGCCCACCAGTCTTTTGAGAACGATTCTCGCATCGCTTAAATATCCCAGGGCGGGATGGGCCGCTCCGCAGGAGAGGCCCGTTGCTCTCACAATGTCGTCCAGACACCATTCCCGCTCCGCATTTTTCAGCATGGCCCTTATGATGCGTATCTTGGATCTGGAGCCGAATATCTCTTCTATCACAATAAACCAGATAGCGGCGGTGAATATAAATTTATCTAATTTTAGATTGTGTAATCTATTTTTAGATAAATCGATTCCTTTTCACACATTAACCATCCGGTTTCCCATCAGCGAGTTGTTCGGCAGATACCGGAACGTTATCCTGACATCCCCGGAAACCCCGGTTCCGGCGACGAGAAACTCGTTTCCTGCGCCGTTGTTATGCTTTTTGGGTAATTCTACCTGAATCGTTTTTTCATAAAATCCAGAAGGAAAGGGTCTTCGATGCGCCAGCCGCCGTTATGCCTTATTATCAAATCTTTTGCCTTCAACGCTTTTATGGCCTTTTGAACCGTTCCGGCGGATGCGCCTATTATGGAAAGGTTCTCTTCGCCGTATATCTTTTCAGGGTGCGAAGAAAGATTTTTGAAAACGCGCAGTTGCGTATCGGTGAGTCCTTCTAGCAGAGTCATATACGTCGTTGCTTCATTCATTGTTATCTGTTCGACTCCTTTCGAGATATCTTTATCATCTACGTTTCTTTTTGCATGGCAGATATTCCATATTTCATGGCATAGTTGCTGAATGTAATAGGGGTGATTTTTTGCCGCATCTATGATTTTTGAGACAGAGGCATCTGTAATCTCGATTTTGCTTTTTGAAAAACGGTCGATCAGGAATATCGACAGATCGGATTCATCCATCTCCTTTATCTCCATTTTCCGTCCGAATTTGTAGAACGGGCTCTCCTTGGCATCGAATATCTTCTCCATCATGGTTCTGGAGCTTCCAAGAAGGATATAGGAAACGTGTTCCTGTTTTTGCATCATCGCCCGCATCAGATGCAGGGTGTTGCCGCGGATGTTTTTTTCTATGAATGGGAACTCATCGATTACGACCGTTGCCTGTATATCTTTGTTTTTGGCGTATTTATCTGCCAGGGAGAGGGCTTTTTCGAGCATCGCGTCCTCGTTCCTGCGCGGCTCGTCTAATTCAACACAGAGAGGCAGTTCATCCATAGGTTTTATCTTGATTGAAGGAAAAAGATCCCTTAGCGTGGACAGGGTTTCGTAGAATTTGCTTTTGACAGGGTGAAACGCGGTGTGCACCGAACCAACGAGAACCTCGGCCAGCGCCTTTTTGGAGAGCAGGTATTCGGCATTGATTATCGCCACCGGCACTCCATCGCCGCGCAGTTCCCGCGCGACCATCTCGACAAGGGAACTCTTGCCGTATCTTCTGGGGCCGTGTATTATAACGTTCTGCCCCGCCATTGCCGAGTTTTTTATCTCCTTGCGCTCCCTTACGCGGTTTGCGAAGTTTTCGCCTGTGACGATACGGCCATAGATGAATGGATTTTGCATTTTCCCACCTTGTAATATTTTTTCATTTTATCCGGATACCCCACAGCTTGCTGTGGGGAGGACTCGTAGCAAAAGCAGTTAAACCACATTACGAATTAACTATTGATGGTTGAA
>PGXE01000070.1 GCA_002838935.1 Thermoplasmata archaeon HGW-Thermoplasmata-1
ATTGTCATTTTCAGGCATTTCATTTAAATAGTTTATAACTGGTTTTCAGTTTCTACTATATAAATACTAATCATATTTAGCGAATCATGCCACACAGCATCTTTATCGCTTCCTTTTTGCCGCGCTCCGGACGGCACTGCCGCACACCGGACAGATATCCGCCTTTTGCTCCTCTTTGAAATATCGGCCGCACCCGGCGCAACGGTAAATCCAATGGCGCTGCTGCGTTATGCCGCCTTGAGAAATCGGCTGGAAGTCGATGCCAAGCGCCCTGCAGATGTTCTGTATCGAATAGTCGTCCGTCACGACGACGACGTCTCTTTTTTCGCACCCTCCGGCGCCGCATGTGCCGCATCCGCCATCCGCCCCAACCCCGCTTACGAGTTCGGCTGCGAGCGCCACCAGCTCCACGTCTGTGTCGGACAGCCTGCCGGAATCGCCGGTCTTCCTCGCGGCCTCGCGCACGGCCTCTGTCGATGCCTTGCATGGCTCGAAGACCCTCATGCCCATCTCGAGCATGAACTCAAGCTTGCGATGCTGGACGCCGCCGGGCCTAAACTCATCCAGCACCCGCGGCACCGTAACCGCCTCGAATTCCCCGGACACGGGTTTTCCCGAAAGTATGAAAGAGGAATCCACCACGTGAACCGCCCCGCTTTTGCCGCTCATCCCTTCTCATTACCTGCTGCGCCGTAAAAACCTTTGCTGTTCCGCTAACGTCTGCTCGCGGGCGCAAATTGCCAAATACGGCTGTGAGACTGCGAACCCGCGCTGGTTCCCTGCAGCCGCATCTTATAAAATCGCGTTGGCGAATTGCAGCGCATTGCGTGCGTATCCAACGCCCATGCCCGCCCCCACCTTTTGGGAAGAATGGCTCGGCAAACACTTAAATCGTCTTTCCCCATAAGGAATTCTGCGCTTTTGCATTTAAAACGGCCGGTTCGGAACCGCATTTTTAGGGAGAACGCCCTTTCCTATTTACTATGTAAATAGGAAACATTTAAGTTTGGTGTAACCATATCTTTTAAATAAAAATATGCTTGAAAATGGACAGCGTCCATGGACGGGCAGCGAATTTTATCGGGATGCACTAGACGGTGATTTGATGGTTGAGGAAACAAGCGACGGGCAGCGCAAGGAGGACTATGGCGCGGACAAGATACAGGTCCTCGAAGGCCTGCAGGCAGTGCGCAAGAGACCCGCGATGTACATAGGTTCTACGGACGTCCGGGGGCTTCATCACCTCGTATACGAAGTGGTGGACAACTCCATAGACGAAGCCCTCGCGGGCTACTGCAGCGAGATAGAGGTGCGGATAAACAACGACGGGACCTTGAGCGTCGAGGACAACGGCAGGGGCATACCTGTTGAGATTCATTCCAAATATGGCAAGTCCGCGCTTGAAATAGCGATGACCGTCCTGCACGCCGGAGGCAAGTTCGACTCATCCGCTTACAAGGTTTCCGGCGGCCTGCACGGCGTAGGCGTTTCCTGCGTCAACGGTCTTTCCGAGTGGATGGAGGTCAGGGTAAAGCGCGTGGGCAGGGAATATTACCAGAAATACCTGCGCGGAATCCCCCTCGAGCCTGTCAAGATGATCGGGCCTGCGGAAGGGAGGGGAACGAAGGTGACCTTCCTTGCGGATTCGGAGATATTCGAGACCATCGAATTCGAATACGATACCCTGCAGATGAGGATGAGGGAACTTGCCTTTCTCAACAAGGGGATAACGATAAAGCTAATCGACAAAAGGGCCGAACGGGAGGACGTTTTCCACTATGACGGCGGCATAGTCGAGTTCGTCCGCTACATAAACCGGAACAAGACGTCGCTTCATCCGGTTCCTATATTCCTCGAAGGGGAAAAGGACGGCGTAATTGTGGAAATAGCGATGCAGTACACCGACGTCTACATCGAGAACGTCTTCTCTTTCGTGAACAACATAAACACCCACGAAGGCGGGACGCACATGTCCGGTTTCAAGGCCGCGATGACAAGGACGCTAAACGACTACGGAAGGAGTTCCAACATATTCAAGAGGATAGACGAGAACCTGTCCGGCGAGGACACGAGGGAAGGGCTGACCTGCATAATAAGCTGCAAGGTGCCCGAGCCGCAGTTCGAGGGGCAGACTAAGACGAAGCTTGGCAACAGCGAGGTAAAAGGCATAGTCGAGTCGCTGGTCAATGAGAAGCTCTCTGAATTCCTCCTGGAGAATCCGGCGGTCGCGCGCGGCATCCTCGAGAAATCGCTGCAGGCCGCAAGGGCAAGGGAGGCGGCCAGAAAGGCGCGCGAACTTACGCGCAGAAAGGGCATATTCGACGGTAGCGGGCTTCCCGGAAAACTTGCCGACTGTTCGAGCCGCGACCCTGCGAAGTGCGAGATATACCTTGTGGAGGGGGACTCTGCCGGCGGCAGCGCAAAGCAGGGGCGCGACCGCGGCTTCCAGGCGATACTGCCGCTTCGCGGTAAAATCATCAACGTCGAGAAGGCGCGTCTCGACAAGATAGTCGCTAACAAGGAGATACAGACGATGGTGACCGCGATAGGCACCTCTATCGCCGAAGAGTTCGACATAAACAAGACGCGGTACCACAAGATAATCATAATGACGGATGCGGACGTGGACGGGGCGCACATACGCACCCTGCTCCTGACATTCTTCTTCCGCTACATGAGGGCGCTGATAGAGAGCGGCTACATCTACGTGGCCCAGCCGCCGCTTTACAAGATAAAGAAGGGCAAGGCGGAACACTATGTCTATAACGAAAAAGCGAAGGATTCGCTCGTCGCGGAACTCGGACCTCACGGCACCTCCTTACAGCGCTACAAAGGTCTTGGCGAGATGAACCCGATACAGCTTTGGGAGACGACGATGGATCCTGCCACAAGAACATTAAAACGCGTGACCATCGAGGACGCGGTGGCGGCAGACGAAGTCTTCTCGATGCTGATGGGGGAGGCGGTGGAGCCAAGAAGGGAATTCATAGAGACTCACGCCAGGGAGGTGACGAACCTTGACATCTGAGGATGCAAACCTGAACGGGACAACAGATGGCCGCGCGGGGGATGCGCAGGATATCGCGGCGCCGGTTGCAGAAGAGGTCGCGCAAACCGACAGGATAATACAACTGCCGATAGAGACCGAGATGAAGCGCTCGTTCCTCGACTACTCGATGAGCGTCATAACCGCGCGCGCCATACCTGACGTAAGGGACGGCCTGAAGCCGGTCCACCGCAGGATATTATACGGCATGAACGAGATGGGGCTGTCCCACGACAAGCCTTACAAGAAGTCGGCGAGGGTGGTGGGTGACGTTCTCGGTAAGTACCACCCGCACGGCGACACGGCAGTGTACGACTCGATGGTCAGGATGGCGCAGGACTTCAGCCTTCGCTACATGCTTGTCGAAGGGCAGGGAAACTTCGGCTCGGTTGACGGGGATTCGGCTGCGGCCATGCGTTACACCGAGGCGAGGATGTCGAAGATAGCAAAGGACCTGATGCAGGACATAGAAAAGGAGACCGTGGAATGGACGGACAACTTCGACGGCTCGCTAAAGGAGCCGACCGTGATGCCTGCCAAGGTGCCAAACCTGCTTATCAACGGTTCATCCGGCATAGCGGTCGGCATGGCAACGAACATCCCGCCGCACAACCTGCGGGAGATAGCGGATGCCATATCCTACATGATACGCAAGCCTGACGCAGAAGTCGGAGAACTCATGGAGTTCGTGAAGGGACCAGATTTCCCGACGGGAGGCATAATCTACGGCAGGGGCGGAATATGGAACGCCTACGCGAGCGGGCGCGGCCACATCTACGTCAGGGCGAGAACGCATGTGGAGGAGAAGAAGGACCACAAACGGCTTATAATAACGGAAATCCCCTATATGGTCAACAAGTCCTCGCTGATAGAGGCGATAGCGGATCTGGTGCGCGAAAAGCGTATAGAGGGACTATCAGACCTGCGCGACGAGTCGGACAAGGAAGGCATGCGGATAGTCATAGAACTAAAACGCGACGCGATGGAGGAGGTGGTGCTAAACACCCTTTTCAAGCACACCCAGATGCAGGCGACGTTCGGCGTGATAAGCATAGCCCTCGTCGACAGACAGCCAAAGCTGTTGACGCTGCGGGACATGATAGCCTACTACATCGCCCACCGTTTCGAAGTGATAACGAGAAGGACGAGATACGACCTCGACAAGGCGGAGGCGAGAGCCCACATACTCGCAGGGCTGATGGTCGCTCTCGAGAACATAGACCGCGCAATCGAGATGATAAAGAAGAGCGGCGACGCAAAGGAAGCGGCGGCCGCGCTCTCGGAGGCATTCGGCCTTGACGAGGATCAGGTTAAAGCCATACTCGACATGCGGCTGCAGAAACTCACCTCACTCGAGGTGCAGGGCATAAGGGACGAGACCGAAGAGTTGCGGCTTGCGATAGAGCGCTACTACCAGATACTTGGCGACGAGGCCGAGGTCAACAGGATAATCGACGAAGAGATACTCGACCTCAGGGAGAGGTTTGGCGACGAGAGAAAGACCGAGATAGTCGAAGCCGACATAGACATCGACATGGAGGACCTCATACCGAAAGAGGACGTCGTCGTAATCATAACGAAAGAGGGCTACATAAAGCGCATACCGCTTGACACCTACAGGACGCAGAAGCGCGGCGGCAAGGGGCTTACCGGTATGGGCACGAAGGAGGACGACGTAGTCGTCGACCTCTTCGTCACGGGAACGCACGACTACATAATGTTCCTCACGAACAGGGGACGGTGCTACTGGCTCAAGGGATACAGGCTTCCGGAAGGCGGAAGGCACGCGAAAGGCAAGCCGATGGTGAACCTGCTGCCGCAGCTCGAGAACGGCGAGAAGGTTAACGCGACGATACCGATTAGCGATTTTACGGACGACAGGTTCCTCGTCTTCGCGACAAGAAACGGCATAATCAAGAAGACCGTCCTCTCGGCATACGGCAACGTCCGGCAAACCGGCATAATAGCGATAAACCTCGATCCCGGCGACGAACTCATAGCGACGAGGCTCTCTAACGGCGAGCAGGAGATAATCCTTGCAACCGAGAAAGGGCAGGCCTGCAGGTTCAACGAGCACGAGGTCCGGGTCATAGGGCGCGTCGGGCGCGGCGTGCGCGGCATAACCCTTCGCGAAGGCGACCACGTCGTAGCGATGACGGTCGCAGAGGAAGGGGCGAACATCCTTACGATAACGGAGAACGGCTACGGAAAGCTCACCCCTGTCGGGGAGTACCGCAAAACGCACCGCGGAGGCAGCGGCGTAAAGACGATAATGACAAACGAGCGCAACGGCAAGGTGGTCTCTGTTCGGGCCGTGAAGGGCGACGAGCAGCTCATGCTGACAACCGACGGCGGCATGGTCGTCAGGATGCCGGTGAAGGGCATACGCATACAGGGCAGGGCTACGATGGGCGTAATAATCATGCGTCTTGCCGAGGGAGACAAGGTTGTCGCCGTCGAGCACATGATGATAGACGACGATGACGAGGTTGCGGATGATTTGCCTTCCGTCGGGCCCTCGGAGTAAATGCATCCCTTTTCGGAGACTGGCTGAATGGCAAGCTTCTGTCCCAAATGCAGGGGTCTTCTAATCCCCGGCAAGAGCGGCACCCTCGTATGCGTAAAGTGCGGCGGCGCGGAGAAAAGGGGCTCGTCGTCCCTTGGCGACTTTCTCCCGTCCGACCATGACGACAAACGCGCAGGCGCAAGACGTGGTGAAAAGATAACCTTGAAGCCGATAAGGCCGGGATGCGACGGCTCCCTGTCCGGCTACTTCCCCTATCCGCAGATGCGCGAGGGGCAGCGCGAGTTCGTTTCCGACTGGAGCCACTCCCTCGGGGAAGGCGGAATACTGCTCGCCTATGCGCCCACCGGCATAGGTAAGACCGCGGCTGCGCTCGCGCCCGCTGTCGAATATGCGAAGGCTTCCGGCAAGACGGTCTGTTTTCTGACTTCCAAACAGTCGCAGCACCACGTCGCGATAGAAACCCTCAGGCTGATGGTGGGACGGTGCGCAAAGCCAATCGGCGTCGTGGACATGATCAACAAGCAGGACATGTGCCCGCTCCCCGAGGCGCGGGAGCTTTTTTCGAAGCGGTTTTTGGAGTTCTGCGCGGCAAGGCAGAAAAGGCGCTCCTGCGAGTTCGGCTCTGGCGCGGACTCGGGCGTCCTTAAGGACATGCGCGAGTCGCTCTTGCACAACGAGGAACTCGTCGGCTACTGCGAGGACCACCTCCTCTGCCCGCACAAGGCCGGCCTTGAGGCGGCAAAGGGCGCGGACGTTATCATATGCGACTACAACTATTTCTTCTCAGACCTCTCGGAAAGGATGCTCGAACATCTCGACAAGGAGTTAGGCGACATCGTTCTAGTGGTCGACGAGGCGCACAACCTGCCCGACCGCGTCAGGTCCAATTACACGGACAGGCTGACCGTGAACATGCTGAAGGAGGCGAAGGCCGAAGCGAATAAACACCGGGACGCGGCTGCGGCGCACCACGCCGACGCCGTAATAGACGCGCTGCGCGAACTTGTGGACGGAGGGTCGCCGCAGGATGAGCGTTCGGTCGGCGGGATACAGCTCGTGCGCGGGATAGAGCGTTTCTCGAACGTGCAGCGGCTCGACCGGGTGGACTACAAGGAGATAGTCTCGAGGCTTGCGAACCTGGGGGATACCGTGCTTTCGCAAGGAGCTGATTACTCCTACTCCTACGAATGCGCGAGGTTTCTGCAGGCGTGGGTGAACGATGAGAACCCGAACGGCTCGGTGGCAAGGACTGTCAGGAGCGACGGCGACGAAAACGTCATCCTCTCCTATTTCCTGATGGACCCCTCGCCCATGTGCGCACCCGTCTTTCGCAATGTCCATTCCGCGATAGTGATGAGCGGCACGCTCTACCCGATGGAGATGTACCGCGACATCCTCGGCATACCGAAAGACCGCTGCCTTATGCGCGAATACGCGTCGCCGTTCCCGAAAGAGAACCGGCTTACGCTTGTGGCAAAAGGATTTTCGACGGCCTACAAGAGCCGCTCGGAAGAGAGCTACCGCGCGATGGCTGTGGAGATACAGAGGATCGCCGCAAGCGTGCCGGGGAACGTGGCCTGCTTCTTCCCGTCCTACAAGCTGATGGAGGAGATAGGCGGTTTTGTCGATACGTCTAAAAAATTAATCCGGGAAGACCGCAGCATGGGAAAGGAGCAGAAACAGGCGATATACCGCGAACTGGTGGAACTCAAAAATTCAGGTTCCGGCGGCCTTCTTCTCGGCGTTCAGGGCGGCTCGCTCTCGGAAGGAGTCGACTACAAGGACAACCTGTTATCCGTTGTCGTAATCGTCGGGCTTCCCCTCGCCCCGCCATCCCTCGACGTTGAGCTTACGATAAACCACTTTGAGAGGACATACGGCAAGGCGAAGGGAAAGGACTACGCCTACGTCTACCCCGCGATGAACAAGGTCTTGCAGGCGGCTGGGCGTCTCATACGCAGCGAAACGGACAGGGGCGTGATCGTGCTGATGGATGAGAGGTTCGCATGG
>PGXE01000071.1 GCA_002838935.1 Thermoplasmata archaeon HGW-Thermoplasmata-1
AAAAAGATAGGGAACGGCGCGATGATACTATCCTCAAAGAAGTACATCGGAAAAAAGGTGTATGTGTTGGTTAGAAAGGACTAATCGTGCCACACAGCACTGATATAACAACACTTATAATTCTCCAATCATATAACCTGAAAAATCAGAACTCGCGCGTTTTGGGTGTGAAAATGACCAAGGATTCAATCGATAACAAGACAACTGCCGCCTCCATGCCTGATGCAAGGGAATGGATAAAAGACGAAAAATTCGAAACGACCGCCGACCTAAAAGTGCCTGAAAAGCTGTTAGATCAGGTCATAGGGCAGGAGAAATCTGTCGACGTAGTAAGGAAGGCCGCAGAGCAAAAAAGACACGTGATGCTCATCGGAGACCCGGGCACCGGAAAGTCGATGATAGCGCGCGCCATGACCGAATTCCTCTCCAAAGAAGAACTCGAGGACGTGATCGCCTACCCCAACGCGGAAGACTCGAACGCCCCCAAGATACGGGTCGTCCCCGCAGGAAAGGGGCGCGATATAGTCGGCGCAAAGCGGGCCGAAGCCATGAAGAAAAGGGAACAGCGCGGAAAGACCGTCCTCATTATATGCTTCCTCATCGCAGCCGTATCTATCGGTGCATCGATATACACGCATGAACTTACATACGGGCTGATGGGCGGAATAGCAGCCATCTTCATCTACATAATCCTCGGCCGCAGCCAGATGATGCAGAGAAACGAGATGGCGGACGTTCCCAAGCTGTTAGTCACACACGACCGCGAAGAACTGCCGCCGTTCATCGACGCCACCGCGGCCCACTCCGGCGCGCTCCTCGGCGACGTGCGGCACGACCCGTTCCAGGCGGGCGGCCTCGAGACGCCGGCGCACGAACGCGTCGAAGCGGGCGCGATACACAAGGCTCATCGCGGCGTCCTCTACATCGACGAGATTAACACGCTTTCGCTCCCAAGCCAGCAGCACCTGCTTACCGCGATACAGGACCGGAAGTTCCAGATAACGGGTCAGTCCGAAAGGTCGAGCGGCGCGATGGTAAAGACGGAACCCGTGCCATGCGACTTCATACTCGTCGCGGCAGGCAACCTTGATGCGGTCGAGGGCATGCACCCTGCGCTGCGTTCGAGGATACGCGGCTACGGCTACGAGGTCTACGTGAACGCCAACATGGACGACACCGAAGAGAACCGCAAGAAGCTCATCCGCTTCGTCGCGCAGGAGGTCACAAAGGACGGCAAGATACCGCACTTCGAGAAGATGGCGGTGGCCGAGATAATCCACGAGGCGCAAAGAAGGGCCGGGAGGAAAGGAAAGCTTTCGCTGCGCCTTCGCGAGCTTGGCGGGCTGATAAGAGTCGCAGGCGACCTTGCGATAGAGGAGAAGGCGGCCATCATAACGGTCGACCACGTGCTAAGGGCTAAATCGATAGCGCGCTCGCTCGAACAGCAGGTGGCGGACAGGGGCATCGAGCACCAGAAGGATTACAAGTCCTTCAAGATAGAGGGCTCGGAAGTCGGCATGGTGAACGGCCTTGCGGTCATAAGCGCCGACCCGTCCATGAGCGAGTTCAGCGGAATCGTGATGCCGATAGTGGCGGAGGTCACGCCGGCCGGCTCCCGTTCCGAAGGAAAGATAATAGCCACCGGAAAGCTCGGGGAGATAGCCCGCGAGTCCGTGCAGAACGTCTCGGCGGTCATAAAGAAATACATGGGAAAAGACGTTTCCAACCACGACGTCCACATACAGTTCATAGGGACCTATGAAGGCGTCGAGGGGGACAGCGCAAGCATCTCCGTAGCAACATCCGTGATATCCGCAATGGAGAACGTGGCGATATCACAGGGCGTGGCGATGACGGGTTCGCTAAGCATACGCGGCGTAGTGCTGCCTGTCGGCGGCGTGACCGCAAAGATAGAGGCGGCTGCGCGTTCCGGCATAACGAAGGTGCTGATACCCTACGCCAACCTCAACGACGTGCTGATCGAGAAGGAATATGCGGATAGCGTCGAGATAGTGCCAGTGAAAACGATAAAGGAGGTGCTCGAGAATGCGCTTACCGGAAAGGGCAAGGCAGAACTGCTAAAGAAACTCGAGATGTTCCACCCCACGATCGTTTCGGCCAAGATGCCCCTTGAATCCGAAAAAGAGCTCGACAGGGTGCCGTTAAAGCTCCCGGTAAAAAAGCCGCACGCCGAAAACGAGAGCGAGAGCGCCAAGTCGCTCACATCTGAAAAGCAGTGAAAACGGGTGCGGGGCGGATTCTGGCCAAGGCAATCTTTTTAACCTATTTCCGATAATCAACAAGTGGCGATTAACATGAAAGCTCTTTTGATAGGCAGGTTCCAGCCTTTCCATAACGGCCATCTCGAATTGGTGCGAAAGGCAGCATCCGAATACGAATCGGTGATAATAGCGATAGGCTCGGCCAACCTCTCCCACACGCAGGAAAACCCGTTCACGGCAGGCGAACGTTATCTCATGATACAAAAGGCGCTCGAATCCGTGGGCATACGCAACTTCTCGATAGTCCCGGTGCCGGACATAAACCGTTATGCGGTCTGGGTTTCGCACGTCGTCTCGCTCGTGCCGCCGTTCGACGTCGTTCTTGCCAACAATCCGCTGACAAAACAGCTCTTCTCGGAAGCGGGCTACGAAGTCAAGGGAACCCCCCTATACGACAGGGAGAACTGCGAGGCGACGAACATACGTAAGCTGATGGCGGAGGACAGGGGATGGAAAAGTTTTGTCCCGCACGCGGTCGCCTGTGTCATAGATGGGATTTCAGGCATCGAACGGATGCGCTGTCTTGCCGAAAGCGACAAGACCGCCGATTAACGGACTGTTTTTGTTTGGGGTGATGAAAATGGATGAAGTTCTTCTATTTGAGGTTGCAACGCTCCTTGCAGAATCCGGGCTTAGAATAACAACTGCGGAATCCTGCACCGGCGGGCTGCTCGCGCACACCCTCACGAACGTGCCGGGAAGCTCGGCCTACTTCGAAACAGGTTTCGTCACTTACGGCAACGAAGCTAAAAGACGGTTTCTCGGCGTGAGCCGCCAAACGCTGCGGCGATGCGGCGCCGTGTCTGTCGAGACCGCAAGGGAGATGGCCTTTGGCGCACGCAAAAAGTCGGGGGCGGACATTGCGCTTGCGACGACTGGCATCGCCGGGCCGACGGACGGAAACGAAGCGGGATGCGACATGGCGAAAAACGGCTGTGAAGCGGAACAGGCGATGACCGGAAAACCGGTGGGTCTCGTCTACGTGGCGCTCTCGTCAAAAGAGGGCACCGTCGTCGAGAAGAGGCGATGGGATGGAGACGACCGGCTGAGAAACAAGGAACGGACTGTCGAGGCGGCGCTGACGTTGCTGAAAAGCTACCTTTACGGCAGGGGCCAGTGATGCGGTTTGCTTTCGATAGACGGCTCTCTTGGCGAAGGCGGCGGACAGATCGTCCGGACTGCGATTTCCCTATCTGCCGTGACCGGAATTGACGTAGAGCTATCGAACATGCGAAGCAACAGGCCGTTTCCCGGTCTCGCTGCGCAACACCTTGCCGCGGTAAAGGCGGTCGCCTTGATGTGCGATGCGACGGTCGAAGGTGCTCAAACAGGTTCGCAAAAACTGGTTTTTCGACCCGGCAGGATAAAAGGCGGAAATCACGTTCTCGACGTCGGAACCGCAGGCAGCATAACCCTCGTCCTCGCGGCGTGCCTTCCTGCAGCCCTCTTCGCGGGCGGGGCGGCATCCATAGAGGTGACCGGCGGAAGCGACGTCCGGTGGTCCCCGCCATACGACTATTTCGAAAAGGTATTCTTGCGCCACCTATCCGGTTTCGGCATAGAAGCGCACTGCGAACTGGAAAGACGCGGCTACTATCCCAAGGGCGGCGGCGTGGCAGTTCTCCGCACGGGGCCATGGACAAAACCGGTTGCGCCCAATCTGGCAAGGCAGGGCGTATTCCACTACGGCGGCAAGATAAACTGTTCGCCCGAAATACCCAAACACGTGCCGCAACTCATAAGGGAATCGGCACTTGAACGATTGTCGCAAAGGCTTGGCGTGGCTGCCGAAATAGGTGTCGAGTCTTGCGAAAGCGCTTCACCGGGGGTCGGCATCACCATTTTTGCATCATCTGAAAATACTGTCCTTGGCGCATCCTGCCTTGGCGAAAAGGGCATACCGTCAAAGAAAGTCGCGTATGCGGCTGTTGACGACCTTGTTCGGGAAGTCGAATCCGGAGCAACCGCGGACGTTCACGCAGCTGACCAGTTAATACCGTACATGGCGCTTGCGGCGCAAAAAACGGGCGAGCCGTCGAGTTTTATTTCGAGGGAATTGACAATGCACGCACAGACGAATATGGCCGTGGTGGAAAGGTTCCTTGACGTGGGATTCAGGATAGAAAAACTTCGCGGAAACGGCTGCCGCGTGACCTGTTTTAAGGCGTGAAACACTACACCGAAACAAGATGATAACTTCGAAAACCGGCACTCGCGATTTTTTGCGAATGGTGAGTTAAACGATGCAAAAGTCATCCGTCCCACAACCGGTTGTTTTTGCGACCTCGCAGAAAACTTAATGACCTATGATAAAAGATACATAGGGATATGCTATGATAGGGATATGCTATGATAGGGATATGCTATGATAGGGATATGCTATGATAGGGATATGCTATGCAAGGTCAAGAACTGTGCAAGACGACTCAAAACCGGATAGGCGATACGCTAAAACGGCATAACGGTGTAATAATGCAGGAAAACATAGTGATACGGGGCGCAAGGGAGCACAACCTCAAGAACGTTAACGTCACCCTGCCGAGGAACAAGATTACAGTCATAACCGGTCTTTCGGGAAGCGGCAAGTCCACGCTCGCGTTCGATACGATCTACGCCGAGGGGCAGCGAAGATACGTGGAATCGCTCTCGGCATACGCAAGGCAGTTTCTCGGCCTCATGAGCAAGCCGGACGTCGATTCCATAGACGGGCTTTCGCCCGCCATATCGATAGAGCAGAAGACCACCTCGAAGAACCCGCGCTCGACGGTCGGCACCGTGACCGAGATATACGACTACCTGCGCCTTCTCTTCGCAAGGATAGGCACGCCCTACTGCCCCACGCACAATACACCGATAACGAGCAAGACGCCCGACACCGTAACCGACGAGATAATCCGCGATTTTTCTGGAAAAACCGTAATGGTGCTCGCGCCCGTCGTCAGGCAGAAGAAGGGCACTTACGACGACCTGCTCTCCGAATTCCGGCGCGACGGATACACGAAAGCGAGGGTCAATAAGGATATATTCGCAACCGACGAAAGCATAACGCTCGAGCGATACAAGAAGCACGACATAGACGTCGTGATAGACAGGCTCGCCGCAGACCCCGGCGACCGCGAGAGGATGCAGGATGATGTCGAGGCGGCGCTAAAGAAGGGCGAAGGGCTCCTCATCGTGCTTGACGACAAAAACGAAAAGCTCTACTCGCAGAAGATGTCCTGTCCGGAGTGCGACGTGACGTTCGAGGAACTCCAGCCGAGGATGTTCTCCTTCAACAGCCCGTTCGGAGCGTGCGAGGAGTGCCACGGCCTCGGGATACAGCAGGAGATAGACCCCGAACTCGTTATACCCGATAAATCTAAGAGCGTCGCCGAGGGCGCGATAGCGGCATACTGCAACATGCTCGACGGCTGGCGGACGCAGCAGATAGCGGCGGTGGCGCGTGCATACGGCTTCTCGATGATAGAACCGGTCTCAAAACTTACCGAAAGGCAGCTTGACGCCCTCCTCTACGGCTCCGACCGCGACCTTCATTTCAGATACGAATCGAGGTCAAGCGATCTGGCGTTCGAGAGCAACAGGTTGTGGGAAGGCGTCATCCCGCAGCTTCAACGGCTCTACAAGCAGACCGAATCCGAATACAGGCGCGAGGAGATAGAGAAGTTCATGGTCGCAAGCCCCTGCCCCAAGTGCGGCGGGCGGCGGTTGAAAGACAAGGTGCTTTCCGTGAAGATAGCGGGAAAGAGCATCATCGACGTGACCGACATGACCGTAAAGGACGCGATAACGCTCTTTAGGGATCTCAAACTGACGGAGAAGCAGCAGACGATAGCGAGGCAGATCGTGAAAGAGATAAACTCGCGCCTGCTCTTCCTCGACGATGTCGGCCTCTCATACATCTCGATGTCGCGCGCTGCGGGAACGCTCTCGGGCGGCGAGGCGCAGAGGATAAGGCTTGCGACGCAGATAGGCTCGAACCTCACAGGCGTCCTCTACGTCCTCGACGAACCTTCCATCGGTCTCCACCAGAGAGACAACCACAAGCTCATCGAGACCCTGATGCGCCTACGCGACATCGGCAACACGCTCATAGTCGTAGAGCACGACGAGAACACGATAATGAACGCCGACCACGTGGTGGATATGGGGCCGGGCGCGGGCATCCACGGAGGCCGCGTCGTGGCGGAAGGAACGGCTTTGCAGATAATGGAGAACCCGAAATCGCTAACCGGGAAATACCTTTCGGGGAAAATGTCCATCGGCGTTCCGAAAAGACGGCGCAAGCCCGCCGGATACCTGGAGATAAAGGGCTGTGCCGAGAACAACCTGAAGTCGATAGACGTCGGGATACCGATGCGTACGCTCACCTGCATCACGGGAGTGTCAGGCAGCGGCAAATCAACGCTCATCCACGAGATACTCTACAAAGGGCTGATGAGGCAGCTCCATTCAAGCCGCGAGAGGCCGGGAAAACACGATTCCCTGACTGTGCCGCCCGAGGCGGACAAGGTCATAATGATAGACCAGTCGCCGATAGGCAAGACGCCCCGAAGCAACCCGGCGACCTACATCGGGGTCTTCGACGAAATACGAAGGGTCTTTGCCATGACGCCCGAAAGCAGGGCGCGCGGTTATCTCCCCGGCAGGTATTCGTTCAACGTGCGCGGAGGCCGGTGCGAGGCGTGCCACGGCGACGGCATGATAAAGATAGAGATGAACTTCCTGCCCGACGTTTACGTGCAGTGCGAGGAGTGCAAGGGGAAGAGGTATAACCGCGAAACACTCGAAGTCACCTACAAGGGAAAGACCATCGCGCAGACGCTCGACATGTCGGTCGAGGATGCGCTCGCGTTCTTCGAGAACATCCCCCGGATAAGGCGCAAGCTCCAGACCCTCTGCGACGTGGGCCTCGGCTACATAAAGCTCGGGCAGTCATCGACGACGCTTTCGGGCGGCGAGGCGCAAAGGATAAAGCTGACGAGGGAACTCTCGAAGAGGGCGACGGGAAACACGATATACCTCCTCGACGAGCCTACGACCGGGCTTCACTTCCACGACGTGGACAAGCTGCTGCAAGTCCTGTTCCGCCTCGTGGACAAGGGCAACAGCGTCGTGATAATCGAGCACAACCTCGACGTGGTGAAGTCGTGCGACCATATCATAGACCTCGGCCCCGAGGGAGGCGAGGGAGGAGGGATGCTCGTAGCGAGCGGCACGCCCGAAGAAGTCGCGGCAAATCCGAAGAGCCATACGGGGAAGTTCCTAAAGACGGTGTTGGAAAATGAATGATCGACCTGCAAAAAATTTCCCTCGACCCCGGCTGCTACATGTTCAAGGACAGCGCGGGCGAGATAATCTACGTCGGCAAGGCTAAGTCCTTGCGAAAGCGGGTTTCTTCGTATTTCTCGAATTCGGAGAAGGATGCAAAGACGCAGAAGCTGGCCGGGAACATCGCGGACGTGGAGTTCTTCGTCACGTCGAGCGAGGTCGAGGCGCTCATTCTTGAGAACAACCTGATAAAGAAACACAAGCCGAAATACAACATCGACCTCAAGGACTCCAAGAGGTTCGCGCGGATAGTCGTTACCCATGAAAAGTTCCCTCGAATGCTGGTGGCGCGAGACAGGGCGGTGAAGGGCAGGTATTACGGCCCCTTCGTGAACGCGCAAGGAAGGGACGCTGCGCTAAAGACGCTGCGTAAGACTTTCGGGATACGGACGTGCAACCGGATGCCCAAGCGCGAGTGCCTCAAATACCACATCGGATTGTGCCCCGCGCCCTGCACGGGAAGGATAAGCGAAGAGGAATATCAGAAAAACGTGCGGTGCGCCGAGAAATATCTTGCCGGAAGCGCAGACGAGTTGATCGATTCTATGCGTGACGAGATGAACGACGCGGCGGGAAAGATGGATTTCGAGCGCGCGGCGATCCTGCGCGACCGCATCTATGCGCTTACGAACCTTCACGAAAAGCAGAAGATGGAGCGCGAGAAGAGATACGACGAGGACGTGATAAACTACGCCGTTTCGGGCGAAACCATCTATCTCATGGTCTTCAACGTGCTTTCGGGAATGCTCGCGTCGAAGCAGGAGTTCTCGTTCGATCTTCGCGAGAACTTCCTCGACGAGTTCACGGCGCGCTATTACGCGGACAACGACGTGCCGCGCGAGATAATACTCCCCGAAGCGTTGTCGGACGATTCGGTTTCGCACTATCTCGAAACCCTGCGCGGCGGCAAGGTGACGCTGACCGTCCCGCAGAGGGGCGAAAAAAAGGAACTCCTCGACCTCGTCTTGCGCAACGTCGAGGCGACCTTTCTCTCGCAAACGAAGGCGCTATCCGCGCTTAGGGACGCGCTTCGCCTCCCCCGCATACCGCGCGTTATCGAGTGCTTCGACATCTCGAACACGCAGGGCAGCAACTCGGTGGGAAGCATGGTGCGCTTTGTCGAAGGCTCGCCCGACAAGTCCGGATACCGGCGATTTAGGGTCAAAACGGTTGCCGGTTCCGACGATTTCGCGTCGATAGCGGAAGTCGTAAAGCGCAGGTATTCGCGCCTCAAAGGCGAAGGCGGGGAGATGCCTGATCTCGTCGTGATCGACGGGGGCGCGGGCCAGCTAAAGGCTGCGATGGCGGCGCTGCGCAG
This sequence comes from Thermoplasmata archaeon HGW-Thermoplasmata-1, assembly GCA_002838935.1. GTDB lineage: Archaea > Thermoplasmatota > E2. Next base: position 8,929 of record PGXE01000071.1, read on the forward strand.
CGCGGACGCAAAAGCGCCGGTCGTCTCGCTAGCAAAGAGGTTCGAGGAGATACACCGCCCAAAACCCGGCGCGCCGATAAAGCTTGGCAAGGACGACCCGGCGTTAAAACTGCTCGTGCGAATACGGGACGAGGCGCACAGGTTTGCTATAACATATCATAGGCTACTGCGAAGCAAGGAGATGGTGGAAAAAGGACGAGGAAGAAAATATTAGAGGCGACATGGTGCTGCCGCTTTCAGTCGGCATAATCGGGGGTTCTACGAATGCGCACCCTGCGGCGAAGGTTTGCTTGAAGATATTTCAGGCATGTGGAGTAATGAAGCTATAAACTGCCCAAAAGTGGAGATGAGTCCTAATTAAAGGAAAATGATTCGTGATTGAGGCCGACTATTAATACCAAAATAAGCCTAAAAAGAGGAATCCCGTCCAATCTTTTGATTAATGATTTTGTGATTGACAGAAATTCATTGCCATTTTTGTGGTTCAATTGCTATTTATATTGGCCATATTCATCGATTAATGCCAAGATAG
>PGXE01000072.1 GCA_002838935.1 Thermoplasmata archaeon HGW-Thermoplasmata-1
TTTTTTCCTTTATGCATCATCAGAGTAGAGCCATATCTTCTCCACCCCAATGCCGACAGCTGAAGTTCCATTTGTTCAATTATTTTTCCAATCTACTATAAGAAACGAGAGGCGGAAACGAGAGGCGGAAACGAGAGGCGATATTTAGAAAATAACTTCTGCGATGCGGCCGTCGTGTTCTCGTCGCGCGTGCGCTGGCTCAAAATGGTAGAAATTAGAACCTTGAACGGATCTTTTTCGGGATAGCGGCCAAGGCCGTAAAAATCCCGCAGAACCAAAACTATCTTCGATGTTCGTTCGCTCGTCTTCATTCTTCGCCCTTTTCGCTTTTTTTCGGATACCTGGGGCATCCGGTGTCGTGCTCCGGGCAGTATCCTTTTGTGACGCACGCAGGGCCGGCCTCGCTGAATATCGTGGGCGCGGCCTCGCGCACAAGGTTCAGCATCTTCCATGCAAGCTCGCGTATCTCCCACTGGGCGTGGTTGCAGCAGCGAAGCTCGAAGAAGTTGAGAAGCGCACGCGCGTTCATCGTGACTATGATGTTCGTCGTCGAACCGTTCGGCAGCACGTATCTCGCATCCTCGGCAGGTATGCCAAGCGACAGAAGCTTGTTGTATTCGGCCCATATGCGGGCCATCGTCTCCCCGTATGCGCCCCTGAGCCGCTCGTCGCGCCCTATCTTTGGGGGCGTGACGTAAGAGGGCTGCGAAAGGCTAACGTATCTCTGCGACTGCTGCGAATAGCTCGCTATCCTGTGCCTGACCAGCTGGTGCGTGAGCGACCTGCTGACGCCGCTTACCGCAAACGTGAAGCTGACATGCTCGGCGACAGAGGTGTGGCCCATCTTCATTACCCGGCCAAGAAGTGCCGTAAGCTTCCCCTCGTCGCGCTCCTCTTTCAGTTTCTCAGGCGTCATGTCCGAATGGGTGAGCGCTGCTGCGAGCGCCGCCACGAGTTCCCCTTCCGGCGTTGCGGTTATGAGTTCTACGTTCATGCTTTCCCCTCACGGATTGGCTTATTGCTTTTATTTCTTTTCGAAGCCGTGGATGGCGCGGTTGGCCGCATAAACGTTAATAACAGTTCGACGATTACCCATTCATAAGAGGGATATTCCTGGCGTATCATAAACCCCCACAAGAAGAAGAGAGTGCGCGCGTAAAGTTACCGGACAGGCGAAAGGGAGAGATATTCGCAGTAGCCGACCAGCTTTCGGGCGGAAGCCGCCTTGACGTGATGTGCGCGGACGGCAAATCCAGAATGGCTCGCATACCGGGGAAGATGAAGCGCAGGCAGTGGATTCGGCCGGGAGACCTGCTCATAGTCAGACCCTGGAGCTTCCAGGACGAAAAGTGCGACGTCGTTTACAGATATATGCCAAACCAGTCCGCCAATCTTTCGAGAAGGGGGATTATCCCGAAGATAATAGACACCTTCGGAAGTTGATTTTTGCAGGGGTTCCGATGGATGATTGGTACGAACTCGTAGAGGAAAAACTACGAAAGCTCCCGGGGAGGACCGGCCGGGACATGAAGACGCAGGACGAGGTGTTCGACCGGCAAACCGTGTTCACACTTTACAAACTTCTTTCAAGGGGCATCATCGACTCGCTCGATTTTCCAATCTCCACCGGCAAGGAGGCAAACGTTTTTCGCGGCACCACCCTTGGCGGAAAGCGGGTGGCGGTCAAGATATACAGGGTCAATACGGCGACATTTCGCGACCTTATGAAATACGTGCAGGGCGATCCGAGGTTCGAGAACGCGAAAAAGGACCAGAGGGGGCTTATACACACCTGGACGCAAAAGGAGTTCAAGAACCTGCACCGGATGAGGGCCGCCGGCATTGATGTGCCCGAACCCATAACCGCCCTGAACAACATCCTTATCATGGAATATATCGGCGATGACGAACAGCCGGCGGTAAGGCTCAAGGACAGTTACGTGGAGGATCGCTACATGGCAGAGGAGATATACGAGAAGGTCGTCCGCGACATGGTCCTTATCTACCGTAACGCGGGGCTGATACACAGCGACCTCTCGGAATTCAACATCCTGATGGACGAAGGAAAACCACGGATAATAGATGTCGGGCAGGCGGTTCTCGTCAAACATCCGAACTCCGAAGAGTTCTTATCCCGCGACGTCAGGAACATTGCGCGCTACTTTAATAAACTGGGGCTGGATGTGGGGGAAGAAGAACTGCTCAAAAGGATAAAGGGAGAAAACGAAGAATGAGGATCACCAGAATCCCCAGGGAACGCGTCGGCGCGCTCATCGGTCCGGATGGTAAAACGAGGAAATATATCGAGAAGAGATCCGGGGTCGGGCTTTCCATAGATTCGGAAAGCGGCGAAGTCATAATAGTGGACGAGAAGGCGGACCCTTTGATGGGGTTGAAGGTCGATAACGTAGTGCGGGCCATCGGCAGGGGTTTTAGCCCCGAGCGGGCTTTCAAGCTCTTTAACGACGACTATTATTTTATCATCTTTGACATAAACGACTACGTTTCTGGGAAGAAGGATCACGTGCGAAGGGTCAAGGCGCGTATAATCGGCTCCGAAGGAAAGACCCGCACGATAATAGAACAGATGACGGGAGCCACGCTTTGCATATACGGCCACACCGTGTGCGTCATAGTCGACCTCAACGCGATGGAAGTAACGAAGACGGCAATCGACATGCTTCTCTCCGGCAGCGAGCACGCCACGGTATACAAGTTCCTAGAAAGGAAGCAGATGGAACTCAAGATGGCGAGATACGGGTTCTGAAATTGAGGATAACGCGCTAACGCGCAGCCTTCCTTTTAGGATGATTTTTAAATATTTTGTTGAAGATAAAAAATGAGGTGATGCGGTGCCGCCCGTCTTTTACGCGCGGTCATCACTTGAGATTTTCCGGATTGAGGCAGTGCAGATACTCGGGAACGAACCTTCCATCCTTGCGGATCATCTCGTCGTCGAACCATATCTCCCCGCCGCCGTATTCGGGGGTCTGGATGCAGACCATGTCCCAGTGTATCTCTGACTTGTTGCCGTTGTCGCACTCCTCGTAGCATTCGCCGGGCGTGAAGTGGAAACTGCCGCAGATCTTCTCGTCGAAGAGTATGTCGAGCATGGCGCGGGTGATGTAGGGGTTCACGCCGAGCGCGAACTCGCCGACGTAGCGCGCGCCCTCGTCCGAGTCGAGTATCTCGTTTAGCTTCTCGGTATTGTTGCAGGTGGCCTTCACTATCTTGCCGTCCTTGAACTCAAGAACGATGTTTTCGAAGACGGTTCCCTGGTAGATGGTCTTTGCGGTGTAGCTGATCTTGCCGTTCACCGAGTTCTTTACCGGCGCGGTGAATATCTCGCCGTCGGGGATGTTGAGCTTGCCCGCGCACTTCTTACTGCCTATGCCCTTTATGCTGAACGTCAGGTCTGTTCCGGGGCCCTTTATGCGGACCTTGTCCGTGCGATTCATCCTCTCGGCCATCGCGTCCATCGCCTTGTCCATCTTGGCGTAGTCGAGGATGCAGACGTTGAAGTAGAATTCCTCGAAAGCCTCGGTGGACATGCCCGCCTGCTGCGCCATCGACGGCGAGGGATAGCGCATGATGACCCACTTCGTCTTGGGAACGCGGACTTCGAGGTGTACGGGCTTTAGCCAGTGCTTCTGGTAGAGCTTCATCCGGTCGCCTGGGACGTCGCTCATCTCGGAGATGTTGTTGCTGCCGCGTATGCCGATGTAGGCGTCCATCTCCTCCATCCTCGCGCGCTCCCACTTGCCTATGAGCTTCATCTGCTCCTCGGTCGCGTTCTTGTAAAGCTCGTGGAGCATGAGGTTGTTCTTTACAGTTATGAAGGGTATCGCGCCGGCTTCGGTCGCCTTCTTTATGAGGGTGTTTACGAGGTCGTGCGGAACGTCGAAAGCCTCTATCAAGACCTTTTCGCCGGCTTTTAGCTCGGTCGAATATTCGATAAGCCCTTTTGCAAATTGCTCAATCCTTGGGTCTTTCATTAAGTCACCACACCCCGAAATGGAAGGAGCATAAATAAATGTGACCCTAAAGGTTTATGACCCCCCGCGGTCAATCCGACACTATGAAAGACGGTTTTCGGGTTCTCGGCATAGACGACGGTCCGTTTCGCTTTTCCCGCGAGATCTCCCCGCCGACCGGATGCGGGGAGAGCAATGCGAAAAATACGAGCGATGTTCTGATTGCGGGCGTCGTTTGCCGCGTCCCCGGATACGTAGAGATGGTGTTATCTGACAAAGTGGAAATAGACGGGGCTGACGCAAGCCAAAAAATCATAGGCCTCATCGGGCGGGTGCGGCAGCGCCCGCTCTCCGCCGTTTTTCTGGACGGTCTTGCTGTCGGCGGTTTCAATATCGTCGATATGGCGCGGATTTTTCGAGAAACCGGCGTTCCGGTGATAACGGTGACGCGCGACGAGCCGGACATCGATGCGATGAAGAAGGCGCTAATTGGGCATTTCGCGGACTGGGAAAAACGGTTGCTGCTCGTCACGGCGGCGGAACTGCACGAGGTCGATACGGGGCACAATCCGATCTACGTTTCCTGCACGGGCATCGGGATAGAGGAAGCGAAGGAGATCATAGCGAAGTCGATTATCCGCGGCGCGATGCCCGAAGCCCTGCGGCTAGCGCACATGATAGCGGGCGGAATCGTGAAAGGGGAATCGAGCGGGAAGACGTAGCTACGACTTCTTTCGCCTCGCTAAAAATAACAGCGCCGCGCCCAGGGTTCCTACGAATTCCAATACTCCGAATCCCGGCGTGTCGTTTGCCGGTGCGGTTCCGCCGCTGCCTTCTACTTGAAATTCATAGATGAGAGTTGCGTCTTTTTTCACTTCTTCCCCGGGTTCGAAGTGTTTGGAGAATATATATCTATCATAGTGGTATTCTTTCTCTTCACAGTATTTATAAAATTCCACGGAATAATAATTTGGTTTTATCCACATCTCATAGTATCCGTTTTTATCTGTGTATGTTTCGTTTGCCTGATAGGCATATGAACCACCCTCGAAGGTGACGGCCCCCGCTTTTACTCTGACCTCTTTTAAGGGATTGCCAGTTTCGTAATCAGACACCCGCCCATATACCTTCACAGAGTCTGGAGCGTTCTGATCGAAGGATTCTTCCTTTGACATCTCGATATTTATATATCGTTCTGTGCCGTCGATTGCGTCTATGGTTTGCTTGTATCTCATATACCCCTCCTTGTACGCTGATAATTCTCCCCGAGGGTCGGCATGTGAATCGTCGTAAACACTATAACGACCAACACTGTCAGTATGGTTAAGATATGCCTCGTCGACAACTACGCCAGACCCCAATATTAAATTAACCGTAACGTTATTTATCGGTTCTCCTGTTTCATAATCCATTACAATTCCTTCAATGGCAACCCCGTATTCCGTGGCTTGCTGCGCTACCGCAGAGATGGAAAAGATGGGCAAGAGTAATAGTGATAGAGTGAACATAGCGAGGGGGGTTTTCTTCATGCTGACCCCCCGTTTAGCGTGTCGTTGTATTCTTTCATTGCTTCTGCGGAGTAATACGGGGAATTAACAAAAGACGCGGTCGTCGGAAACACCATGACGTTAGACAGGCTGCGGGTGCACGAATTGCCTGCTCTGTCAAACGCGGTGGCGCTTATGGTAAATGACCCAATTTCCAACCCAGACATATCAGGGGACCAAACGCATGAATAGGGGAACGTATCGTCTGAGAGATATCTGTTCCCAAGTAGCCCCTCTGCTTGGAACTCTACGTAATCCACTCCGGATCGGTCGTCGTCGGCGCTCGCCTTCAATGTTATGGAACCGACGATTATTGTTAAGCCGGAACTCGTCGCCAATGTTGCTGTAGATAGTTCCCGATCGTTTATGTATATACGGCCGACCTGAGGCTTTGTCAGAGTTACTGTCGGAGAGGTTCTGTCTATTGTGAACATGCCGGATTGCACCGATGTCGTTAATCCCGTATCGTCCTCTGCATATATTCGAACCCGACAATTATCACTTTCCGGATAAGAATACGTGTAATAATATTCATAATGTTGTTTCCAACTGCTGCTTTCCTGATACGTAACACTTTCCAAATAGTACCACGAGGAACCTCCGTTCGTTGATAGATAGATTTTGTAGGTTACACTTTGTGAATCGACGTCCCTTCCTTGCCAACCCACAGTTAGGCGGGTGTTCCGCATTTCTCCTAAAAATGGATCGGTTATTTGCACATCTGGCGGAGTTCCAAAATTAATGAAATTTTCAAGGAAGTCGTCCCATTCGGTATCCGCTGCGAAATCTGTATAGGCGTACTGGGTACGGATTGTTTCTTCCGGGAAATACACGCTTAAGCCATAGGCATCCGGATGGTTTGTGCCGTGGCGTTCGTTGACTATGGCGTAATTAGCCGATATTAAATCTATGAGTTGGTTAGCCCGATTGTTTATTTCGCTATCTGTTATGCGTTGATTTATCTCCCCCGCGAAATCTCGCAGGTCCGCATAATCGCTATTCCCGGTGAATTTTTCAGTGTCCTCCCACGCATCCCGTATTTCCTGTCCATAATCAGCAAACCGCACATTGAGTATGTTTGCAAGATCGTCGGCACGAGGAACCACGAAATTATCTACATAATAGATACGGATCGCGGATACAGTACCGTACCCCTCTGACCATAAATCCCATTGATCGACTATGCGGTCTGATATGCTCTCCGGAGTGGTGCTCGGATAGTTTCTTAATCGGTTGGCAAAATCAGCGTACTGGCAGTCGCCTGTGACGCTGGTTTCCTCTGACGATATCAGATAATCGGCAGTGCCCCGTAGGGCGTATGCTACTTCAGTCATCCCCATCAGGCAAGCATCCATCAGCACAACATCCATATTCCGCCCCATATGTGCCCTTATGTCCTGCATCGATGATCTCAATTCTATCAAATCTAATCTATCGTTTGGTGTGGGATCACTATCATAACAAATACCTTCCCATCCACCCCCATGGTCATATAGTATAAGCATGTATTTTTCAGCAGGATAATTGTCGATTGACCATTCGACAAAATTTGTAAGGGTCGCCTCAGCCCCCATATTAAGTTCCCCCAATTGCGAAATGAGGGTCGACCGTATCGTCCTATCGCTGTCGGTGTCACGTGTTATGTGATACCGTCTTGTGTCCGTCCAATCACCGTTAGATGAATCCCAATCCGATATGCGATCCAGTTGCACCACAATTTCTACATCATCCGTAGAACCGGCTTGTTCTAGCTCGTTCATTATGTCTATACACGCGCCTTCCAAATTATTATCTCCACAAAGATAGGCCATACATGTCCACTTCGCAAGATGCCACTGATAATTTAAAGTATATGAACCTGTAGTGCTTGAACTATATCCCCTAACTCTTAAATAATAATAACCGCTGTTCTGAATGGTTTGTTCTATTTTGAAAGTGACATCCTCCCCGCCTTAAAAGGCGGGGCTTCCAACCTGGAAATATGCGGATAATTTTGTCTGATGAACATCTTCTTGATGCCTTACGTAATCA
>PGXE01000073.1 GCA_002838935.1 Thermoplasmata archaeon HGW-Thermoplasmata-1
TCGCTTTCGCGCTTCATTGTCTTCCTCCGCAAGTATGCGAAGGAATGTAGACTTGGAAACGACTTGCGATTACGTAAGACATCAAGAAGACGTTCATCAGACTAAACTATCGGCATATTTCGGGACAGGAAGCCCCGCCCTTTAGGGCTGGGAGGATGTCACAAAATCGGTTTACGACAAGCATCCGGGCGGACCCATTTCTCCCCCAACCCGCAAAACCCACACGCACTTATTACGGACGCGCAATACACGGGCGGTCGCTGAAAACGATGCAAAAAAACCGCCGAGCGATAGTGTGCGCCCCATGCTGCCATTCCCTGCTTTGGCTTTCGCCAAATAGTAAAATATCGTATGCGTGTGGCATCTCCACTTTTTCCGGCACATCATTTTCCTTTTTTCCTTTCGCGCCCAAAGCAATTGCCGTCGATGCCGCGTCAGCCGGCAACGGCCCCGATTAATTATCGGAGTCGAAAGGAATCATGCTTTGTGCCTGCCGTGCATGGCGCAACGGATCTGCTGCGCTATGATGCCCATCACGGTGCAGGTCTCAAGAGGCACGTCGACTCCGGTAAGTTCCAGATGGCGGGGTGCGAAATCTATGATGCTCTTCGGAAGCCCCTTTCGCCCAAGCCCCATTATGATGCACGCGCGCCCAAGGGAATGATCTCCTGCCGCGATGGCGAGGCTTTCCTGCATGCCGACTCTCTTGGCCTCGTCCGGTTTCGACGTGGTGGCGACGGGGAGACCGAGCAAGGACCAGTCTTCCGGCGGGCGGTTCTGGGTGCATGGAACCAGCAGGATTCTTCCCTCTGCCGCAAGTTGCCGCAGGTAATGTCCACCGCGTCCGATCCTCGTTTCGGTTATCGTCTGTTCGATGAGCGACGGCAGATCCTGCGATGGAAAACCCATCAGCGCGAGATCGAGGTCGAATGCGAAGCAGAGCGGTGCCGCGCGCGCGATGGCTCTGAGATGTATCGGCTTTATGCCCCCTTCATAGGTGTCGTAGAGCGCGAGAAGGTGGTTCTTTTTATCATGTTGCGTGGACGGTGCCGCCGGCACGCTTGCCTGTGCACCCTTCTCGTATGCGGCTGCCGCGGGTTTCGGCATCACGGCACTCGCGGCAATCTGTGACATTTTATCTGCCTCCTCTTTTTGTCCAAAACGCTCCAGCGCAACGGCGAGCCTTTTTGCAGCCCCCTGCCTTTTGTCGTCGGCATAAATACCCTCCGCTATTCGGACGGCCGATTCGAAAAGAGTTTTTGCAACGTCGGTAAACCCTGCGCGGTCCGCCCTGCTGGCTATTGATGTCAATGCGTCGGCCTTCTCCACGCAATCATTCATATTCGTAGCCCCGCAAGCGAGTTTTCTGAACTCCGCTTCGTCCCCCGCGTTGTCGGCAAGGTAGCGAAACGTTTCAGAATCACCCGATTCGGCTGCTGCCGAGGATGCTGCAAAAAACAGATCCCCGCCAGGTACGCCCAGCCTTTTGCACTGTATGAAAATATATCCGAGAAGCCTTGCCTTCAGGGAAGCGTCGGGATGGGGCACCAGCATCGCAACCAATGCATCCACGCCCTCTTTTTTGCAATCCCAATGCTTTAGGACGGCCTTGGCGTCCCCGAGCTCGAAACCCCTGTTGTCGAGCGCCATGTTGAGCAGGGCGGTCTGGCCTTCGCTGTCCGCGTAGGGCGCGCAGGCAGAAATTGCGTCCGAAAGCCCTTTTCCCGCAGGCATATCGAGCAGTAGTCCTATGATCCGTTTTCCAAAAATCCGATTATTTTTTCCTGCCGACTTGGCCATTGCGGCTATGACCTCGCCCCTTCGCCAGAGCGCCTCAACGCATGCCGCGCACTCAATGGCCTCGGCCTCCAGTTTATCCCGGGAATCGGCGCGCAACCTTGGATCCAGCGAGATGCCGAGGATGGCGAGCGCCGTGTAGTACGGGTCGCCGAGTTCACGCGCCTTGGCGAGGAGTTCCTCAATTCTCTCGCCACCTGTTTTCACCCTCTTCGATAGTGCCCTGTATGCCGAGGGGGCGTGCCTGCGTTCGCCTTCCGCCCGATTCGGCTGATCCCGCCTTTCGCCCGATTCGGCCGGGTCGCAATGCGGTAGCGTCGCTTTCCCGGTTTTGATTCTTTTTTCCATTCTATTTACTCCAATATCCTTCCTGTATATTTGGGGGGATTTATATTAACCCTTACAACTAAAGCGAAAACGGGGGTTAGGATAAATTTACGCCGGTGCCATAGTTGAGGAATTCGCAAGGTAAATTTCGAAATAAAACGAATCACGAAGCGATTCTGTTTGTAAGTTACGGATCTCCAAGCATCTGTGACACACGTCCAAACATCTGTAACTATAAACACGTTATCCTACCAGAAACACGTTATCCTACCAGAAACACGTTATCCTACCAGAGGGTTATAAGAGCCGATGCCATATCTTTTTTCTGATACCCATGAACAAAAATTCCGTGCAGCAGGCGCTACTGGCCGCGGGTCTTTTCATACTCGCCTTTGCCGGGCGTATCGCGTTGGCAGACTGGCACAACGTCGAGACCGTCATGGTGGCGACGATGCTCGCCGGAATCCTGCTCCACTCCCGCTATGCGATGTTCGTGCCGCTTTTTGCAATGATCGCAAGCGACCTCGTGATGGGGAATCCGATATTCTCTGCCGGGCGCATGAGCCAGATAGTCCTTTTCACCTATTCGGGCTTTGCCATGATATGCCTATCCAGCATCCTTTTCTCAAAAGGCATAGCGCGCCGCTTCCTGCGGATAAACGGCAAATCGGTGGCTTTTGCCGCGGGGCTTGGCGCAGGCTTTACCCTGCTCTACGACGCATGGACGAATCTCGGCTGGTGGTATCTCATGTATCCGCATACACTGGCAAACCTCGGCGCGGTCTACCTCGCGGGCGTGCCGTTCGCACTCTACCACCTGTTTTCCGGAATCGTCACGTTCGTCGCAATCGGCCTGCCCGTGGCGAACCTGCTGGCAAATCGCGCGCAATGCACAGGGCGGCCGCAGGCGGCGGCCGGTTTTCTTGGCGCCGCAAGGCAGAAGGCTCTACCGATGGCGCTTGCCGCCTGCTGCATAGTGCTCTCATTTACCGGTTGCGGCTGCATCGGACGACTTTCGGCAGGGGAAACGCAAGAGCCTGTTTGCGCGAGCATGGTGATAAATGGCTACGGCTGGACCGTGGAATATTCGAATATCACTACGATAAACGCTACCGCATACCTGTTCCTGCTGGAATGCGCGTCGGTGCGTGGCTTCGAGGTCAACGCCACGTATCACGCGCAGTTTGATTCGTTTTTCGTGGAGTCCATAAACGGCAGCGTTTCTGGCGATGACGGGAGATACTGGATGTTCTACGTGAACGGCGTGACGGCTACTGCAGGTTGTGACAAAACCGTGCTTTGCGACGGCGACACCGTGGAGTGGAGATACGAAATCCCGTGTTATTGACAATTGCACTCGATTTTGAATTTTCCCTTGCACCAATATAATGGAAGCTAATGGAATCATTTGATTTCGACAGGATTAACGCCGTCTATGTGCATTTTGCGGCCTAAAATAAAAACATCATCTGCAAGAGCAGGACGAGGGCAGCAATCAGGATCACCAGCGGCGTTACCTTCAGGCTTTGAATGAGGAATTTTCCGTAACTCATCTCGATGTCGTGGAATGACAATATCTTCTTCCACATGAGTCCCGCAAGCGCCCCGAAAAGCGTGAGGTTTCCACCTAGATTCGTCCCGACCACCAGCGCAAGCCCGCTCGTGAGTTTTGCGGTTCCTTCCACGAGATAGCCCGGATTTTGAAATGCGTTGGCAAAGAGGATAGTCGTAGGCTGGTTTATCATTACGTTCGCGCTGGCCGCCGAAACGAAAGAGGTCGCTATCGCGCAGGAGAAGAGCGAGTCGAAGTTATTGAGGAATCGTGCGAGGTGGTCTGTTATCCCGTAAACTGTGAATAGGTGTATCAGCACGAAAAGCGACGCGATTAGGGGAAGCATTTTCCACGGCACCCGCTCGAAGCTCATCCTGAATTCGGTGATATTGAATCCGAGGTTTCTCGCACGCATCGAATCCATCGTTTTTTCGTAGTGGTATCTGTTCGATGAAAAGTGCGTCTCCTTGTAATAGAACGAGAAGAATATGTTCAAGAGCAAGTAGATGCCAAAGAACGCGAGCACCACCATCCAGACCTCTATCCCGATGTATTCGGCAGTCGAGAGCATCACGAAGAAGGCGGCGAACACGAGCACGTTTATCAACGCCGCCCACCTGTTCCTCAGGTAATCCGCAGGCTTGACGTGGCTGTGCAGGCTAACCTTGCCGGTAAGCTCCTTTCTGAAGATGAGGTAAACAATCAGGGTGGTGGAAACTCCTGCGGCCACCGTCGGCGCAAGCATGTATTTCGCATATTCGAGAAAACCCAGATTGAAAACCTGCGCGACTATGATGTTCGGCGGGTTTCCTACATAAAAGAGCATGCTCCATGCGTTGGCCGCAAAGAATACGGCGAGAAGGTAGGGGATGGGATTTATCTTCGAATGTTTTGCCATGTAGCAGATTATGGGGGTCATCGTCAGGATCACGATGTCGTTCGAGGTGAATATCGTGAGGAGCGCGGTAAGGCCGACGATGCCGAAGTAGAGCTTTTTCGCATCCCCGCCCGACATGCGGATTATGCGGAACGATGTGTATTCGAGAACGCCGCTTGAGTCTATCGATATGCAGATGTAGGCTCCGGCAAAGAATATCGCTATGACCTGCCATGGGACGACGCCGTTGACGCCGGAGAGCGACTGGAGGAGTATTTCGCCGTTCACGTAGCCGAAGATCGCGAGAACGAGCACTGACAGGAACGGAGCCGTGCCGTAGTCTATCTTCAGCTTCCGTTTGCCAAGCCGTATGGTTGGCTCTTTGAGGATGCAGGCTATGGCAAGAGCGAACATGACGATAAGAAAGATCTGCCTGACATCCATCCTGCTCTTCTCCGGATTCGACTGACCGCGACGATTGCTTTTCGCGTCATCCCATTTTGGCGTAAATGAAGCAAAAACGGTATTGCGCCTATAAATCGTCTCTCGATATTTATAGGTTCAGGGGATAGGACGCGGCGAGCCGTGCGCCGCCGCAAAGGGAATTCAAAATAGGGCGGTAGGTTCAAAAGGATAAAACCTTCAATCCTCCTCTGCCGCGGCGGCGATGGGAAAATGCCCGCCTTCGAATAGCACCGTCACGTAGAAGCCTATCCACGCCGGCACCGCGAAACCCTTCATCAATATCTCTTCACCGCCCATGTATTCTATCATGTTGGCGAAGGTGTCGTCAGGCGTATGGTAGTACGGATATTCGTCGGTCGCGCCGATGAACATGAACGAGGGTATCCCCGCATCGCCGAAGTTTACGTGGTCGCTCCTTCCGAGGGTGTCCTTTTTTATCGCGAACCCTTCTTCAGGATAGCCGCAGACGTCAAAAGTCACGAATTCCCCGAATCTGGCGAGTTCTTTGTCCATGGTGCCAGAGCCGGAGCGCGTGAATTCGTGGAGCTTGTCCGGGCCGGGCCAGTTTATGCCCACCATGTCGAAGTTGAGGTACGTCGTCACCGTAACATCGTCAGGTATGTTGTCAACGAAGAACTTTGAACCCCAGAGCCCTTCCTCCTCTCCGCCCCATGCGGCAAAAACGATGGTCTTGTCGAATTCGTACTGCGAAAGCACCCTTGCAAGCTCAAGCACGGTTGCGACGCCTGCAGTATTATCGTATGCGCCTTCGACCGTTATCTCGAATGCGGTATCCGCGTGTCCGCCTATGACGATCCACTCCTTCTCGTTCGCTCCCCACTTGTAGCCAACGACGTTTGTAAGGGTTCGCCCGTCCCCGCTCTCGACAGGCGTCATATGAACATCAAGCCCGTATTCCTCCATAGCGAGCTTCAGGTAGAGCTTGAACAACTGGTGCATGGGAGTCTCGGTTATCCGCACGACGTAGGTCGAGGTTATCTCGTCCACCCTGTCGAATATCTTCTGACCTGATACGAGGGGCGAGGAACCTTCCGACGAGACCATGCGGATTATCTCTGAATGGTCTTCGTTTGCAATCGTTATCTCGAACTCATCCATCATCGGCGGCACGAGGACGTCAAGAGAGAGCCTACCGCCTTCGAGAGCAAAGGTATTTTCCGTGCAAAGCGTTTTGCCGCTGACCGCAAACATCCCTGGCGGAAGCGTGACAACGGCGCCTTCTATCGGACTTTCGATGTCGATATGGCTCACTTCGCCCATAACCGCATTTCCGGTTATGCTACTTAGAGTGACCGGATACTGAACCGCATTCTCGCTTCCTATGCAGCCTGCCGCGGTGAGTGAAACAAGCGCTGCGAATATGCAAAACGCAACCATTTTTCTCATGTCATTTCTCCCCTGTTTTGAATATTTCAGGATATGGATTTATAGTCCGGTATATAACGATAGTGTTGCATTGGTTCAGGCATTGCGATTATTTCGCACCCCTGCATGTTTTTGCCTGATCAGTAGGCGCATCCCCACGCTTGCAAAACGCGCCCGTGTTCATATCCGTTTGAATCCCCTGCCTACAAAGAGTCCCGCAGTTTTGAGTTTTTGTTTCATGACGACGTATGCCGGAGTCTTTTCCCCTTCGCCCCACGTCCTGCCTTTTTCAAGGAGTGCGAGCACGTCGTCGAGGCAGTCCGCGCCGTCGAATATCGTGTAGGCGTTGCCGGCGTCCACTATCGAGTGGGCGTCGCTTCCGGCGGTTCCGCCAAGTTTCAGTTCCTTTGCGAGCGCCGCGGCCCGGTCGTTCCTCCGGCAGGACTCCTTGCTATTGAATACCTCTATCGCAGGCATTCTGCCGTAAAGCGATTTAACGACTGTTTCACCCATGCCCGAGAGCGGGCGGCAGGGGTGCGGCGCAACCGGGATGCCGCCGCAGCCGAGTATCGCTTCAACGGTCTCTGCCGCAGTCATATCCCGTTTGACAGGCTTGGTGATGCCGTAAGCGAGTATATCCCCCTCAAGGGTGGTTATCTCTATTGCCGGGACTATGAGAAAATCCGGCCTCTTCAGCTTCAGCGCCTCGATTGCGCCGCCGCAGGTGTTGTGGTCAGCTATGGCCATGCCGTCGAGCCCTTTTTTCATGACCGCGCCGACGAGGTCTTTCACCTCGCCTATTCCGTCGGGCGAATATCTGGTGTGAACGTGCATGTCGAGCTTCATCTATTTTGGAAACCGCTATCGATATTTTAATTTGCTTGAAGGTTTTGCTTGCAAGCGCCTTGCAAAGCCGGATCCGCAAAACCCGTGAACGGCTCGCAAAAATCTTGCTTAAGTCTAGACTCATGAAATAAAGTATATGGTGAACTACCTCCACCAATCATAGATTGGATCGTGGGATTTATAATCCCACGAGAGACCGAAGTAATCTTCGGTTGGATTGTGGAATTCACAATTCCACAAGAGACCGAAGTAATCTTCGGTTGGATTGCGGAATTTACAATTCCACAAGA
>PGXE01000074.1 GCA_002838935.1 Thermoplasmata archaeon HGW-Thermoplasmata-1
AAAATGGCAATGAATTTCTGTCAATCACAAAATCATTAATCAAAAAATTGGACGGGATTCCTCTTTTTTAGGCTTATTTTGGTATTAATAGTCGGCCTCGATTACTTCTCTTTCTATCTTTCACAATATCGAAGCGGGCTTCTACAATTCATTATTCCCGCAAAACTGCAAAAACGATTTTTTAGGTTTTGAAAAGATTGAATCCGGGGATGTTTAGTTTAACCTTTCCAGAATCCCCGTAACGTAATCCCATATCTTCTGCACGGTGTCGATCCTCACACGCTCGTCGGGGGAGTGCGGGTTCTCTATCTGGGGGCCTATGGAAATCGCTTCCATTCCATGACATTTCTCCATAATTATGCCGCACTCGAGTCCTGCGTGTATCGCCTCGACGCGGGGTTTCCCGCCGAACAGTTCCTCATAGGTTCCCTTCGCTACGCCGAGAAGTTTCGAGTGCGGGTCCGGCTTCCAGCCGGGGTAGGCGTTGCCGTGTTCTATCTTCGCGGCCGCAAGATCCGCTATCGCCCCTATCTTGTGCCGGACTGCCTCCAGTTCGCTCTTTACCGACGAGCGGGTCGAATGATGGGTCTTCAGCGTGTCACCCTCGACCTTTACGGCTGCGAGGTTCGTCGAGGTCTGTACGAATCCCTCGATGTCGTAACTCATCTTCTGCACGCCGTGTGGAAGGGCGTAGAGGAATGAAAGGAGCTTCTTGGTCGATGCCTGCGTGAAGGGCGCGGCCGCATCCGCCGCCGATACCGAGAACCTCATGTCGGGCTCGCGCGCCGAAAACTCGCTTTTCATCTCGCTTTCCGCCTCGCCGACTACCGCTTCGAGTTCCGCCTTCCTCTCTGCGGATATCGCTATTTTAGCCGACGCCTCGCGCGGTATCGCGTTGTGCTTGTCGCCGCCCTTTATGTCGATTACAAACAGGTCGAATTCGCCTGACGCCTCCCAAAGCATCCTCGAAAGGAGCTTTATCGCATTCGCCCTCTGCTGGTGGATGTCAACCCCGGAATGGCCGCCCTTTAGGCCGGACACCTTCACCTCGAACGATGCGCAGCCTTTCGGCATCGCGGCACGCTCAAGTTTTAGCTTCAGTTTGCTGTCGCCTCCGCCCGCGCAGCCTATCGTTATCGTGTCGTGGTCCTCGGAGTCGAGGTTTATCAGGTATTTGCCGCGAAGCAGTTTGCCCGACAGCGCGAACGCGCCCGTAAGCCCGGTCTCCTCGTCGACCGTGAAAAGCGCCTCCAGCGGGCCGTGCCGTGCGTCCTTATCCCCGAGCAGCGCAAGAGCGACGGCCATGCCTATGCCGTTGTCCGCGCCAAGTGTCGTTCCGTGGGCGTAGAGGTAGCCGTCGTTTCCCCTAATCTCGGTCTTTACGGCGTCGCGCTCGAAATCGTGTTCGATGCCGGAGTTCTTCTCGCAGACCATGTCCATGTGGCCCTGCAAGACCACGCCGGGCGCCTTTTCCATGCCCTTGCTCGCTGGCTTGCGGATGACTATGTTCATCACGTCGTCGGTCTCGTATTCGAGATTGTTCTCCTTCGCAAAAGCGACGAGGTGTTCGAAAATCGCCTTCTCGTTCTTCGAGCCGTGCGGTATGGCGCAGATGTCGTCGAAGTGTTTCCAGACCGCTTGGGGCTTTAGCTCTTTTAGTGTTTTCTGCATGATATCACTCTTCGGGATATTCGGGATATTCGGTAATCCGGCCGTTTGGCCGGTTGGGTGAAACCGCCTGCCTGAAAAGCGGCCCCCGGGATAATCCTACAGGACAACCCGCAGGGGATGGTTTCACTTTTTAGCGGTTGCACATCGGGAATGGCAGTTTTATGGGTTTCGGAGGAAAAGCGCAAAGACGGATTTGCCTGATTCGGGTTAAAAAACGTATTCCGGCAATCGGCTACCCATTCATCGCCAACATCGCGGCAACCGACCTCGTCGTGGTCGTGACAGAACCGACGGTGTCAGGAATCCACGACATATTCGTTCCTTCAATTATAACAGGACGCGGGACACACCGAGATACCTGCGGGAACGGCCACCGTTCTGGGGCTTGGCCCCGCGCCTGAAGAATTGATGGATGAGATTACGGGGGGGGTTGGGGTTACTCTGAATTTTTAATCGTTTTATCCCGTTCTTTTGCTTTTTCATCCACCGCCAGCAAAACGCCTCTTCTTAATTCTCAAAAACATTAGGTATGCCTAAAAGTTTAAAAGTCGGCGTGGGATACGGGGATTTAGGCAATCCTAAATTACAGCGATTGGCGGTGATGTTATGAAGACTAGCAAAATTGATAAAACCGATAACAACAAACACTCCCCCTTCTGGGGAGCGGCTGGAATACTCGCACTGCTCTTGTCCCTCTGTTTCGTTCTGGGGGCCTTCGCAGGCTGCATCGGCGGCGATTCCGGCGAAGCGGATGACGGCGAAGCGGAAAATGGCGAATCGTCTCCGCAGGAGAACGGGGATGAAAATCCTTACCCGAATGCAGGGACAGGGAAACTCGGCGTCCTCGTTGCCGCGCACGGAATGCCAGGCGACTGGAACGTGAGGCTGAACCTCTGGGCAGAGGAGATATCGCTTCCCGTGCCTGTTGAACTCGGCTTCCTCGAATACTCGCCGGAGCAGACCATCGACGGCGCGGTTCAGAAGCTGGAGGATGCCGGAGCAACAGAGATAGCGGCAATCCTGCTGATGATAAACACCAACTCCAGCCACACCCACGAGATGACTGAAGCGCTTGAGAACGCTACCGAAAAGACCCCCATCTACTGCGCCACGCTAGGCATGGACAACGATACCGAAACCATTGATTCCATTATATCCAGGGGTCTGACCCTCTGCAAGGGGGAGCCGGGCCCGCTGCATCCGACCAACACAGAGGTCGCGCCGAAAGAAGCAACGCTCATCTTCGTCATGCACGGCGACTGCGAACCCTGGTTCAAAAACTGGGAAGCGCTGGGCGAATCCCTGAAATCCGGAATAGCGGAAAGGGGCATATTCAAGGAAGTCTCTTTCTGTTTCAAGTATGAAGGGAAACTCGGAGGGGCCATCGACAGTGCAAGCGGGCATCCTCTGGTAGTCCCCCACTTCATCTAGGAATCGGAGTTTACAGAGATGCTGGTCCAGCCCGAGATTCTGGGCCGCGACTGCAACTACGACGGTGCGCACTTTACGGACACCCATCAATCCTACGCGTGGATAGAGAACGTATTCTACGGCTACCCTGAAAACATCGTCTGGGGCGCGTCGGAATGTTTTTGCTGACCGGACAAATCGCAGGGTGTCGCGCAACTTTTATAAACAATTAAACCCACTCAAAAAATGAGATGATGACAATATGAAAAAAATTGCGGCAGTATTGATTATAGGCCTTCTCGCCCTCGCAACCTTCGCGGGATGTCTTGGTGGAAGCGGCGGAGAAACTCCGATGACGCAGGAAAACCCTGAAGAAACGGACGGACAGGATAATTCAGAAACCGGCGAACCGGGACAGGACACGGGCGGGGAAGAAAACCTAAGCGAAGAGCCGGAAAAGACGGTTGCCGAACCCCGCGAGGTGAGATTCTACCTTTCCGGGGCCGCAGGATTGTCCCCGGTTGCACCGAGCGCGACAGAGGATGAATCCGCAGATTGCACAGTCGGGGCGCTCAATCCACCACTTACCCAGTTGGGTATGGTTATCGGAACATGGACAACCGAAGCCTTTACCACCGGAGTTACTGTCGAGGGCGGGATATCGATAGAACTCTGGGTTACCTCGAAAGCGGCTGCCGACATCTACCTTGAGATAACGCCCGCAAAGAGCGGTGAAACCCTGCCGCTCACAGAAGCGTGGGTCACATCCACTGAGACCGTTACGGCAGACGGATTCGCGTTGCTTTCCGGCAGCGCGACGATTCCTCCGGCAGAGCCCTGGACGTTCAAGAAGGGCGAAGCATTCGAGGTGAATGTCTACTGCCGCGGGCTTCTTGTAGCTCCGGGAACCACCAAAATGGTCTACGGCAGCATCGACCATCCGTCAGGCGTGTTGTGGAGCAAGTGCACAGGCTACCCGGAGGCCATTTAATGAAAAAGTTCTCGCTTCTTATCGTTTTGCTCTTTCTCGGTGCCGGTTTTGCCGGCTGCATCGGCGGCGATAATGGGGAAGAGGAAGGTGCCGCAGGCGTTTCTCCAGAAGAGATGGATGCGCTTCTATCATCCGCATCCGAACGCAACCCTTTTGACGGCGCGGTTCTGCTCTCTCCCAATCAACCGATACTGGGGCTCGTTGCCGCGCCCGCGGCCTGCTGGTATGATTCGGAAGGAATGCACAAGCTTCCCCTTATCGTGGCTGATACGCAGGAGGAGAGCAAATTCCTTGCAAAAACCGGCGCAACAGAGGTTGCGATGCTCGGCTTCACGACAAAACCCTGCTGCGAATCGCGCGAGTTTGCGACCAGATTCTTCAAGAGCGCCGACACCGTGCTTATGGTCCGCGAATCTGATTACGCGCTTGGCATAAGCGGCGCGCCTCTCGCATCGTATCTCAACCTGCCCCTGCTCGTTGTTGACGAGGAGGAAAGGTGCGGGGCAATGGCGGAGGCGCTTGATTCTCTTGGCGTGAAAAATATAATCGCGCTTGGTGGCAACGCCGCAGTTTCCGCAGCCGCATACGGCTATGAGGTAATCGTGCTTGAGACGAGGGATGAAATGGAGGATGCGCTGCTCGGTGTCGTCAGCGAGAAGCTTGGAGGTGTGGACTACATCGCCATGACAAACCCGTATGACGCTCTCGATTCGCCACCCCTATCATCCGAAACGAACTCCTTTGAGGCAGAGATAACAAACGTCCAGCTCATCGCCGCAGGGGAGCGGTTCTCTGCCTACGGCGAGCCTTTCGCGACCTTCGATTTTCAGGTAGCTGGGGGCATCAACCATATTCGGGCTGACGCGATTGTGACCGAAACGACAGCGCCCTACGCCGAGGGCGGGGTAGAACCGATAATAGGCCTTGCCCTCTACGACCCGGCAGGGGTCTATCTCGGATTCGGTTCGAGCGCCGGATTCGAGGTTGGAAGCACCTATGTTGAGACCCTCGCAATCGGGCATCCGGGAACCTACAAGGCCGAGGTTTACGCACACTTCGGAACGAAGGGGTTGTCGCCCGTCGTCGCGCCCTCGTCAGGCGTTTCGGCTGTATCCATGAAGGTCAGGGTCGACGTCTGCGTGGAGGAGCAGGAGTCGCCAAAGATGGCGCTCTCGCCGAATCTCTCGATGATTGCGCCCTATCTTGCGGCCGCACGCGGAGGAACCCTTCTTGCAGGAGATTTCGGTTTCATCGGGGATGCGTATGCGAACGCATCGGCGGGGAATGCCGCGATGCCCGGATACAACAAAAACCTGCACGGATTCGTCAATGCAAAGGTGGGTGAGAACATCGGCGCGATAGAAGAATATCTTGACAGGATGGAAGTCTGCGGCCTGAAAGAGGGATACCTCGCAGGACCGGCGTGGCTGTCTCTTGTCGGCGGCGCGAACTCTATACCGATGTATTACTATCCGACAGAGAGCGAGCCGTGGCCTGAAGACGGGGTCGGGCTGCCCGCAGACCTGCCCTATTCGACCCTGGATCCGCTTGACGAGGACGGCAACATAATCCTCTCCATCGGACGGATGGCGGCGCCCTCGATAGATGACCTTAGCGAGCTTGCGGCAAGGTCCCTTTTCTACGACGATTACCGCAGCGCCTACGAAACCTCGGCCCCGCTCTGGGGCAGCCGGTTCCTCTTCCTCTTCGGCGAAGGATTTGCCGAGATGGGCGGTGTATTCCATCAGGTTCCATACGCGGCAGAGGTGGCGCAACACGGTTTCTACCCGCTCGTCGTGGGGGACGAGGCGAACGGCAGGACCGCGTCTGAAGCGGCGGGATATTACACCGGCTCGAACTACATAGAGATAATCGTCCACGGCAACTGGTTCATCTACGCACCCGTAATCTACGGCCCGGACGCATACTCGCAGCAGATTGACACGGCGCACGTAAACGGGTGGGACCTGGGGCCTTCTGTCTTCATAACGAGCGCGTGTCACACCGGAAGGACCGATTCAGTTCCGGCAGATCAGGCGCTCTCGCTCGCGTTCATAAGAGCGGGCGTGAACTGCTACATCGGCGCGACGAGGGGGACGGGATCAGAGTCGCAGACGCAGGTATTCGAGGATGCGCTGATAAAGGACGACCTTTCTGTAGGCGAGGCTTTCCGGCTTCTAAAACAGGAGCAGATTGCACCGCCCTCCTACCAGATACGGACGCTATACGGGGATCCTGCTTTCAATCCGTATGAACCAAACAATGTGTAATTTGGGGCGAGGTTCGTGCAGTGATTGCCAATGCGAGCAAAAGCGAGTGTTGGCGTAGGGCCACAGGGAAAAATTCCCCCCTCGCTCTCTCTTCCCCTTCCTTTTTTCTTTTTCAAATATAACTGTGCAGCCCCTTCAATATCAATCCGGAGAGAAGGGTTGCCGCCACGAGAACGCAGTTTACGACTGCGAGAATCCTGACCGCTCTCGGCTGGCCGAATTCATTCTCCTTCGGCAGCCGGTAATAGAAAAAGGCGTGCGCGCTCACACCTAAAAACAGAACGAGTGTCACTATCTCCTTTGGGTCCCACGACCAGTAGCTTTCCCACGCCAGTTGCGCCCATATCATGCCGCTCACAAGCCCTGCAAGAACAGCGAGCCACGCCGCGAGCGGTAGCCAGCGCACGCGCCGGTCACGAGAAAACGAAGGGTATAAACAAAAGAGAACGAGCAGGTGCGCCGCAACCGCGAGAGGCGGATGAATCCAGAGCATTACAGAGTTTACGTCATGCATATCAATACCCCAGAAGCCGTGGAATGGTCGTTCCGTCAAGGAAGGTGTGAAGGAGACCGGTTACCGCCGCGATCAGGGTCAGCGCGATGTGGCTGTATCGCCATAACGAATAACTGAACCTTCTTGAGATGTATCTGAAGAGCGAGCCACTCACTCCAAGAAAGAGCATGGCTCCCGCGCATATCCCGCCGAGAAGCACGCCAGTCGCGCTTCCCCTGTAAAACCCGAGCATGAGAAGAAGAACGTGAACGAGCGGGAGGATGAGGCGCAATTTGAATTGGAGAAGGAAGCGCAATTCAAGCCGGAGCCGATACAGGAAGTGGAGCCGAATTACGAAGCAAGGCGCAAGGGGCA
>PGXE01000075.1 GCA_002838935.1 Thermoplasmata archaeon HGW-Thermoplasmata-1
AAAAGATAGGGAACGGCGCGATGATACTATCCTCAAAGAAGTACATCGGAAAAAAGGTGTATGTGTTGGTTAGAAAGGACTAATCGTGCCACACAGCAACCGTTTGGAAAACTTCTTTAAAAGAATCGGGATATGCAATAGACATGCCGGGACGATCTGAAAAGTATACCGTCGTGTTGCTTGCCGGCGGAAACAGGCGCTTTTCGTTTAGGGAGTTCCTTAGGCAGCTAGAGGACTTCTTCTACTATCACGAACTGTATTTCAAGATAGGATTCAAGGCGCTCAAGCGTTTTAGAAAGAAGAGCGGCGGGACGCCGGTCGTGAAGCATCTTTTCGAATTCCCGTTAGGGGCACTGCAGGATTGCGACCGCATAGGCCGCATAATCATAGTGGGGCCAAAGAAGGAGATACTGGACAAGGCGGGCACTAGGTTGTTTTCCGACTATCCCAAGGCCGAACTGATTGATCAGGGGGGAAGTTTTGGCGAGAACGTGATGCGCGGCTATCGGGCCGCCGGCAAAAGACATGTGCTGTTTGCGGCCTGCGACACCCCATACGTGACCTCGGAGGCATACTGCGAATTTCTGGATATTTGCGAATCCGACGGTCTAAAGAAGGATGAATACGGAGCCGTCGTGGGACGAAACCGCCTCGGCCCTTACGAAGGCGTTCTGCGGCGGCCGTATCTCAAAATATTGCCAAAGGGCATATTACCGGCGGATTATTTCAAAATCTCGGAATACACCTTTCGAAAAGGGAGGGAAGGGATACGCCTTGCCAATATGGCGCTTCTCGACCTTCAAGGCTTTACGACAGAGACGGTCGATACAGTATACCGCCTGCGCAAACCCGTTTCGAAATCGGTGAGACAGAGGATTAAGAAGATAGTCGGCAGGAAGATGTTTCGTCAGTATCACCGCGGGATAACGTCAGAACGCATAATGCAGATATTCCACGATTTTATCAGGGATATGCTCGGCATCGACAAGAGTTTTCAGATGGTCGGCCTTTCGTCGGCGGCAGTGACCTTCGACGTCGATTCCAGATACGATGAAAAGAGGCTGCAGGAACTCGATTTGCCAGACGAATAACCGCGTGCCGGATGGCGACTAACGGCAAAACAGCTTTTTAATAGTAAAAAGGGATACCTTCCACTAAGTTTTGATTCAGTTTATAGCGAGTGATTGATAATGGTGAAGAACAGGGAATTTCCGGAGGACGGGGAACTGGTCGTCGGAACGGTAAAAGGCGTCCAGAATTTCGGTGCTTTCGTCAAGCTCGAGGAGTACCCCGGCAAAGAGGGCTTCATACACATTGCGGAGGTAGCGTCCGGCTGGGTGAAGCACATAAGGGACCACGTCAGGGATCAACAGCGCGTAGTATGCAAGGTCATAGGCGTCGATACTTCGAAAGGCCACGTCGACCTTTCGCTAAAGCGTGTCAACGATCACCAGAAGCGGGATTCCATTCAGTTATGGAAGAACGAGCAGAAGGCGGAAAAGCTTTTCGAGATGGTGGCGGAAAAGCTTGGCAGGTCGGTTGACGGTTGCTACGCCGAGTTCGGAAACAAACTTCTCGAAACGTATGATAACATGTACACCGCCTTCGAGGAAGCGGCATACGAACCCGAAACCCTGCAAAACGATGGGTTTGAGGGCGACTGGCTCGATGCATTCAGCGAAATTGCCGGAAATAACATAGTGGTCCCGTTTGTCGACATACGCGGATACCTCAACTTGGTTTCGCACGCGCCCGACGGCATAAAGATGATAAAAAACGCGCTTGCCGATGCGGAAAAGAGCGAATACGAGGATGTTAACATCAAGATAAGCTATATCGGCGCTCCCCATTACATGATAAAAGTCCGCGCTCCGGATTACAAGGTCGCCGAGGAAGAGATGAAAAAAGCGGTGGGAAAGACGCTCGAAAAGCTAAAGACACTGGGTGGCGAGGGGAGCTTTTCAAGGGAACACGAAGAGAAGAAGTCCGCATAGGCCGTGATATCAATGCACAGCGTCATCAAGTATTGCCCGAAATGCAAGGAATACACCCTGCAGGATAACTGCCCAGAATGCAAGGGCAAATCCGTACAGCCCGGACCGGCGAGATTTTCCCCGGAAGACACTTACGGCGACTACCGCAGAAAACTCAAGCTGCTCGACCGCAAGAAGAAGGACGTGGCCTGAATGGAAGCGATAACCGTGAGATACGTCAAAAGCCGCCCCAAACTCAAAGAGCCGATACTCATAGAGGGGCTGCCCGGCGTCGGAAACGTGGGAAAGCTTGCGGCAGAACACCTTCTCGACGAACTCAAGGCAAAGAAGTTTGCCG
Source organism: Thermoplasmata archaeon HGW-Thermoplasmata-1 (assembly GCA_002838935.1). Lineage (GTDB taxonomy): Archaea > Thermoplasmatota > E2. The sequence continues at coordinate 2,332 of PGXE01000075.1, forward strand.
AGATATACAGCAAGGATTTTCCGCCGCAGGTTTTCGTGAAGCCGGACGGGACAGTCGAACTTGTCAAGAACGAGTTTTACTATTACAAAAGCAAGAAGAGCGGAACTCCGGACCTGCTGATACTCACCGGAGATTATCAGGGGCTTACCACACAGGGCCAGTACGAGCTTTCGGATTCGATTCTTGATATCGCGGAGGAGTTTGGCGTGAAGAGGATATTCACCCTTGGCGGCTACGGTCTTGGGCGTATGATAAAGGAGCCCGGCGTCCTTGGTGCGGCAACGGACAAGAAACTCGTTTCGGAGATGAAGAAGTTCGGCATCGAGTTCCGCGAGGACGAGCCCGGTGGCGGCATAGTGGGCGCAAGCGGCCTTCTTCTCGGTTTCGGCGCGCTGAGGGGCATGGAAGGGATCTGTCTGATGGGTGAGACGAGCGGCTATCTGGTGGATCCAAAGAGTGCGCGTGCGGTGCTCGTGATACTTACGAAGATACTCGGCGTAGAGATAGACATGGACGAACTGGAACTGCGCGCAAAGGAGATAGACCACATAGCACAGCAGATACGCGAGATGGAGCGCATCCAGAAGGACAAGGGCACGGGCGAGGATCTTCGTTACATAGGGTAGGGCGGCGCATGCCTTTTCACCTTTCTTTTAAAATGAATCCTGGCGCATCTCCCATTTTCGAGCGCGGGGCATTACCATGAAGACCGTAAACCACACACCACCAAACGGGGGTGGCGTTTCCGAATTTCACCTTTGTAATCATCCTGCGAAATTCGTAAACTGCGACCTGCACATCCATTCGCGTTTTTCAGGCGGCACGAGCGACAAGATGACAGTCGAAATGCTCTCGCGCGAGGCGCCAAAGAAAGGGATAGGCCTTATAGCGAGCGGCGACTGCCTGCACGGAAAGTGGTTTTCCGAGGTGACGGCCTGCGAAGAGGTCGTGCCCGGAACCTACGAGCTTGGCGGTACGCGTTTCATACTGAGCGCCGAGGTGGAGGCGGAAAAAAGGACGCACCATCTGCTCTACTTCCCGCATGCGGATGCGGCTATGGAATTCAAGGAGATGGCAAGGCCGTTTTCACCGAATCTCGAAACCGACGGCAGGCCGAACGTCAACCTGTCCGGAGAGAAGATTGCAGAGATGGCAGAACGCGTGGGCGCACTCATAGGCCCTGCGCACGCTTTTACCCCCTGGACGTCGCTATACGGCGCGTTCGATTCGCTTTCCGGTTGCTACGGCGGCATGGCGGATTACGTCAGCCTGCTGGAACTCGGGCTATCCGCAGACAGCGATTACGCGGACCGCATAGAGGAGATACGGCGCCTTACGTTCCTTACAAACAGCGATTGCCACTCGCCGTATCCGTTAAGGCTCGCGCGTGAGTTCAACCGCATGGGGCTAAGGGAAGCGAGTTTCGAATCCGTAAAGAACGCCATACTCCGAAAGGGGGACGAGCGGATAATACTGAACGTCGGGTTGCCGCCGCAGGAAGGCAAGTACAACGAGTCCGCATGCACGGTATGCTTCAAGCACTACAATCTGATCGAGGCCGTGATGCGCAAGTGGCGCTGCACCTGCGGCAGGATCATAAAAAAGGGAGTCCGCGACCGGGTCGAGGAGCTTGCAACGCACCCATATCCGCCCGCGCATCCTGATTACCGCCCGCCGTATGTCCACATAATACCCCTTGCCGAGATAATACGGGCGGCATTCGGCCTTTCGAGCACATATTCAAAAAAGGTCGGCGAAGAGTGGGAACGGCTCGTATACCGCTTTGGCAACGAGGTCGAGGTTCTCGTAGATGCGCAAATAGAAACCATAGCCGAGGTTGCATCGCCAAAGGTTGCGCACGCGATAACTGCATTCAGGCAGAACCGCGTCATACTGCATCCCGGCGGAGGCGGGGATTACGGAAGGGTGGAGATACCCGAGAATCTCGACGATATCCCCACACCCCACCGCTTTGGTAGCGGGCATGCCGGCGCCCAGAAGAGCCTCGTCGATTACGATTAGAACTTCTTCATTATGCTAGAATATATCTCGCGCTCCCTGCCTGTTGTCGTCATCTCAAGTTTCTTTACTATCAGTTCCGGCGTCGAGCGGGCGTGATGCCCTATCTTCGGGGTCCTGTCCACGACGAGGTTGTAATCGTCGTCGAGGCCGCCCGCGTCTATGCCGTCTATTCGCACCTTCACGAACTTGCCTATCTCCCCTGCCATGTGCGTCACTATGACGCCCTTCGAATCCGTGTTTTTCAGGAATTCCATGAAGGTCGCTATGATTTTAGATGCGGCCTCAAGTTCTGTCATGGCCTCAAGCTCGTCCGCAAGCACGAGTTTCTTCTTTTCGCTCACCACTACAGGCATGAAGCCGCGAAGGAATGTCTCGAACGCGCCTGCGGAAAGTGAGCGTTTGTGCGCGAAGAAGTAGAGTTCGTCGACCAGCTCCACCCTTGCGGCGCCGGCGCAGACAGGCAATCCCATGTGGGTCATTATCACTATCTGGCTTATCGTTTCAAGAAGCGTGGTCTTTCCGCCGGAATTCGCTCCGGTGAGCAGGACTATGTTGTCCGGATTGCCGAATTGGTAATCGACGCGCACTGCGTCATGCTTTTGCGCTATGTTGAGGTGAACGCAGGATTCGAGGTCGTAGGAGTCGCATATTTCGGGCTTCACGAGTCCGTAGTCGAGAGCGAAGCATCCAAGCGAGAAGCGGTAGTCGAACTCTAGTGCCGACTGTATCTCCTCCTCTATCTTCTTTCGCATCGGCACGAGTTCCCTTGCCGCCCTGACCGCGAATTCGAAATACTCCCGGCTCTTTTGGGAGCAAAGCTTTTTTAGCGCCCTCTCGAGTTCGTCCTCCTCGATTTTCAGCGGATACGAGGGGGTTATCGACACGTTCAGGCCGATGGATCTCAGCTTTGCCGATCCTTCGCGTATGACGTCGTCGTAGACGGCTTTCACGGCGGCGGGCATGCCCTGTCCCATAACCTGCAGCACGTCGCTGCCGCTCAACTGGATGTTTTTCATGCGTTCGGACAGGCGGTCATTCATCAGATCTGTTATTCCCTGCACCTTTCGTTCGAGGTCTGCAGTGTTAATATCCTCTTTCTTGAGATTGCCGAGGATCTCCATTACCCTGCGGGAAACGCTCTCCCTGCCAAGGTGCCCGCTCAAAACCGCAATGTTCTCCATAAGCGAAAGATTGGATGCGAAAAACGAAAGCACGCTCTCGGGGGCCATCTCGAAGCTCTTGCACCCCGATGGCACCATTACGATGTTATCCAGCCCTGAAACGTCGAGTTCGCCGCGTTCGTAGGCATATACGACGAGATCGTATTCATGGAGGCCTGACGCATAGTCGGGGGTTGTCATTTCGCAGAAGTTGGATATTCCCTCGCCGCGCAGGCGTTCGTAATCGTTCTCGCTTTCGACCAGTATCACCCTCCCCGGAGACCTCACGGTTCGCGGTTCCTTCGGGCGGTGTATCTTCGAGAGCATGGAACGCACGAGCGGAATGTCGAGCCGCGCCACTTCATCCCTTGCCGAAAGAACGAACCCCATACGCTCATCCATCTCTTTTTTTCTTTCTCTTGGGAGAGGAGTCAAAAGCGAAATCTTGTTTTTGGCGTAGTCCGTTGAAGAATAGGAACCGGCAAGCGATATTATATCGTCGTAGATGGCTTCGACCCTCTCGGTTTTCAGGAAGGAGTGCGCGGCGTCCCCGATAAGGTTCTTGACAAGCGATATCGCCCTTCCCCTGCCGACGCCGTCCATCTCCGCAAAGCGGTCTATCTCCAGCCTTTTTGCGGCTGCGACAACCTCTTCGCAGGAGCCGAAGTGCTTCAAAAGGCGTAAAGCCATCTTGTCGCCTATGCCGTCGATTGCGGTAAGGCCGCATGCGGGGTCGTGCGCTTGTTTGGGAGTGGTGCGTTTTTCAACGGGCATTTTTTTCACGTTTCCGAGATTACGAACGCCGGTTTAAAGGTTTCATAACAAGAATATGTTTTTAGGGGGTGGGTGAAACAATGCCTAAGTTGCCGCAGGAAGCGTTTCGATTAATATTTGGTGCGAATTCGATCCGTGTTGATTCGACCAGTGTTGGAAAGTAGGGCAAAAAGCCGCCTTCGTAGGAAGAGCAACGCCACCCGCGCAGGATGAATTCCTCGCCAAACTATACATAGTACCTTTCACATACCCAGTTTGCTGAATTGCGGCAAGTGGGATGAATCCGGTTCGCCGGCCTATTTCGATTTTGCTGTTTTTGGCGTAAAAAGGCCCTCGGGTCAGTAGGTAATAATAAATGGAAAGGAGAAACAGCGGCGACCGCGACAACCAGCGCGGTGGCTTTAGGGGCGGCTTTAGCAGCGGCCCCCGCGGCGGCAGCGGCGGAAGCTTCGGCGGCCCAAGAGAGATGCACAAGGCAAAATGCGCAGAATGTGGACAGGAATGCGAAGTCCCCTTCAAGCCGGACGGCGACAGGCCGGTCTACTGCAGGGATTGCTACGCAAAGCACCGCCCGCCGCGCAGAGACAGCAGGTTCTAAACCCGCTATCCCTCGCCTAATACGCTTCATCTCTCTCTTCAACGGCCTTCGGGCCAAAAATATTTTTGGATACACTATACATATACACAATTAGGTTCCCTAAACGTTCTATGCCGCGCTCAGGACAAAAAACCGTTTTTACAATATCCGGTTCGCAAACGTGCGGTTATTTTTACTATTGAGAATTTTGAAAAACCCCTGAGTTCTATTGGTAACCAATCTGGTTCAAGATACTTTATAAACATATAATGAGTTCTCTCCTTATGTCAGAAGTAACA
>PGXE01000076.1 GCA_002838935.1 Thermoplasmata archaeon HGW-Thermoplasmata-1
AATTTGCTTGAAAAAGGAACCAGAATGCCACCAGTGTCAGCGGGTGGTATTTTAGAAAAAAGTTGCAATATTAGCTAAATAGGTTACGGGTCGGCCTCATATGTATGGTAACGCCTATTGCTATCAGTATCAAAATGATTCTGACAAAGAGATTATCTCCTATAAAAACAGTTGAAAACATTATCGTGAGCCACAGTAAAGAAATGGACAAAATCTTCACTTTTAATGGAACTCCTTTTCCTTCTCGATAATTTTTAATGTAATTTCCAAACCATTTGTTACTTAAAAGCCAATTGTAAAATCTTTTTGAACCTTTTGCATAGCATGCTGCGGCAAGCAGGAGAAAAGGAGTAGTAGGCAAAAGAGGCAAAAATATCCCGAGAACGCCGAGTCCCACAAAAAATGTTCCTGCACTAATTAATGCCCCTTTAATCAATCTATCCGGTATTTTGTTTATTCTGCGGGGATGGTCATCACATCGCTCATCATCATTTTTTCTCATGATGGCTCCTCTATTCGATTTCGTATAACCTATATCCTTCTCCCCAACTTTTAATATTCCCCTCATTATTCCATTTTTATCAATTATATTCATGACGGTGCGTTTCATGGTCGAACTGGATTTCAACGCAATCGAGCGCAAGTGGCAGAAGAAGTGGTACGATGCAAAACTCCACGAGGGGAACCGCGATGAGAATAATCCCAAGAAGTATCTGCTGCACTTCGCATACCCCGGCATATCGGGCTACCTTCACGTCGGCCATATGCGCGGCTTCACCTACTCCGACATCTTCACCCGCTACAAGCGCATGAAGGGCTACAACGTCTGTTTCCCGGCGGGTTTCCACGCATCAGGCATACCTTCTGTCAGCGTAGCGAAGAAGGTCAAAGACGGCGTTCCCGAGATGCTCGAATACCTCAAAAACAACGGCTGCCCGCCCGACGTGATACCTACGCTCGCTGACCCGCTCAAAGTCGTAGAATATTTCTCTCACATCTATGAGGAATACTGGAAGGAGTTCGGCTTTTTGATAGACTACCGCCGCCTCACGACCACCATCGACGACGGCTACAAGAAGTTCATAGATTGGCAATTCAGAAAACTCGGCGAGAAGGGGCTGCTCATAACGAAACCCTACTTTGCGCCGTTCTGCCCCGCATGCGGCCCTGTTGCGGTGGACAAGTCCGAGACCGACATATCGAAGGGCGGCGGCGCGGAGACGCAGGAATTCACGGTCCTCAAATTCACCCTCGACGACGGCACGATACTGCCCGCCGCGACGCTGCGCCCCGAGACTATCTTCGGCGTTACGAACATCTGGCTAAACCCCGATGTCGAATACGTCAAGGTAAAGCTCGACAACGGCGAAGCGTGGCTCGTTTCTCCGCAAGCCGCAAGGAAGCTGGACCTGCAAAAAGTGGGCGTCGTCATAACCGGAGAAATGGTAAAGGGTTCGGAACTCGTGGGGAAAAGTTGCGCAGCCCCCTACGTCGAAAGAAAAGTCCCGATAATCGCAGGGCCGTTCGCCAATCCGAATTTCGCGACAGGCGTCGTAATGTCGGTTCCCGCGCACGCGCCCTACGACTGGATGGCGTTAAAGGATTCGGGCGCAGACGCCGGCGGCGTGGAGCCTATAACCATAATCATCGACGTCGAGGGTTACAAGGACGCGGGAGCAACGGTAGTTGCGACCCAGCCGAAGGGAGCAAAGCGAACTGAGGGCGTGCCCGCAAGGGAAGCGTGCGAAAGGCTTGGCGTGCGCGACCAGCACGACACGGCAAAGCTCGACGAGGCCACCGACGAGGTTTACAAGAAGGAGTTCCACACCGGAAGGCTGAACGCGAAATGCGGCAGGTTCGCAGGGCTCAAGATTTCATCGATAAAGGATCAGGTCAAGAACGAGCTCAAGACACGGGGGCTTGCCGACGCCTTTATGCAATTCAGCGAAGAGGTCGTCTGCCGCTGCGGCGAACAGGTGCAGATAAAGCGCATACCGGATCAGTGGTTTGTCCGATACAGCGACAAGAAGCTTACCGAGGCCGCGAAGGAGCAGGTGGGCCGCATGTCAATATTCCCCGCGGAATACAAGCGCGAGATGCCATCCGTCCTCGACTGGTTCAACGACCGGCCCTGCATAAGGAAGGGCGCGTGGCTTGGGACCGAGTTTCCGTTCAAGGAAGGGTGGACGATAGAGCCGATAAGCGACTCGACGCTCTATTCCGCATATTACATAGTTTCTAACTACGTAAACGAAGGCAGACTTGCGCCGGCGGAACTTACCGAGGAATTCTTCGACTATGTCTATCTAGGCAGGGGAAAGCCTGCATCCGCCATCTGGGGCGAGGTGCGCCGCGACTTCCTCTACTGGTATCCGGTGGACGTAAACCTCGGCGGCAAGGAGCACAAGACCGTGCACTTCCCCGTTTACCTGATGAACCACGTCGCGCTCATGCCGCCAGAGATGTGGCCAAAGGGCATATTTGTGAACTGGTGGGTCACGCAGAAGGCAGGCGCGAAGATAAGCAAGTCAAAAGGCGGCGCCGAGCCCGTTCCGGGCGCGATAGCCCACTACGGCGTCGACCCGTTGAGGCTTTATTACTCTCACATAGGCTCGCCCCACATCGACATAGAGTGGGACCGGGAAGCGGTCAACAGATACCGCAGCCGCGTGCTTCGCAACTTCGACATCGTGTGCCGCATCGCCGGAATGGACGAAGGCGCACCGCAGCCGATAGACGACTGGCTGCAGGACAGGTTCAACATCAGAGTGCGCACGATGAATGAATCCATGGATGCATACGACCTGCGCATAGCCGCGACCGAGGCGTTCTACGAGATACCAAACGACCTCTCGTGGTATATGAGAAGGGGCGGCTCCAACCGCAAGCTACTCATCGATGTCGCGTCGAAATGGGTGCGCATGATGGCGCCGATAACGCCCCACGTTTCCGAAGAGCTTTGGAACATCCTTGGCAACGACTCCTTTGCGGCGCAGGCGGATTTCCCCGCATACGACGAAAGCGTAAAGCCCGGCATCGCGTGCGCGGGCGAGAGATTGCTTCTCGACGTGATGGCGGACGTCGCCGAGATAAAGAAGGTCACCGGCATCGACGCGAAGCGCATTATTCTCTACACTTCGCAGGGCTGGAAGCAGAAGTTGCTATTGCGCTCGCTGGACCTCGTCGAGAGCGGCGAGAGGCCGAACCCCGGCGTCGTCATAAAGGAAGCGATGCAGGATCCGGAGATGAGGCCGCACGCGCAGGCGATACCGAAGTTCGTTCCGGCAGCGCTTGCCGACCTGATGAGGACCAGCGACGAGGACAAGGCGCGCTACAGAAGCGGCCTCGATGAGGCGGCATATCTCAAGGAAGCTGTCGGCTTCCTCAAGAGTGAGTTCGGCTGCGAGGTAGAGGTTTACGCAGGCGACGACCCCACGGCATACGACCCGGCGGGAAAGATAAGGGCGGCAAAGCCCTTAAAGCCTGCGATATACGTTGAATAAAGGCGAGCGGGGCGGCCGTCGAAGGCGGGGGCAACCTGGGGAAAGGCCGGATGCGAGAATCGGCGGATTTGAAAAATGCGCGCATACCGCCGCCATCCGCTTCCCGCCCAACCCTTCTCCAAAAGAACTTGCGAAACTTTGCGAAGGTAACGATATGACCGGAAGGGCTAAGCGAAAGGAGAGCTGGGAGGTCGAATCCCCGGAAACGTGGGACCGCATCTCCAAGAGCTTCGCCCATACCCGGCAAAAACCGTGGACGCAGGTTCTCGATTTCGTAAAATCCCTTCCCGCTGATTCGGTTCTCCTCGACCTCGGTTCCGGGAACGGCAGGCACGCAATCCCTGCCGCGTCGCACGTGAAAAAGGTCGTAGCGGCGGATGGAGCGATTCAAGGATGAGTTGATAGCGCACACAGGCGCCAGAATGATAATCGAAAAAGGCGGAATGGATACGCGCACAGCACATGCGCTTCAAAAACACGGCGCAATATTCTGCGCTTTCACAGGGGGGTGCGGCGTTCTCGCGGCAGACGCGATAAAGCGCGTGGAAAGCGTTTACTGGCTCGACGAACTGGGGATGCCCGAGGCGCTCTGGGTATTCCGCGTCGAGAACTTCGGCCCGCTGATAGTTGCAATGGATTCGCACGGAAATTCGGTTTACGAAGGGCGATTTTGAACGTTCCGGCGGGGCAAAGAGCAAAATTATAAACAAATATGTGGATTACAGTGTGACGGCGTTTTCGCGCTTGATTTAATGGAGTGGAAAACATGGAGGAACACGACGCAGCTAAAATTGCCGAAGCAAGAAACGTATTGAGGAATAAAGCGAGAGGAACAGTCGCGGAAACGCTTGCGGCGCATTCGTCCGCATTCTTGTCCGTTTCGGAAATTTCCAAGCTTACCGGCCTTTACAGAGACACCGTGATTTGCACTTTGGATGGAATCGAGGGAAGATTTAGCGTTGTTGATTCTCTAACTGTCTAGGAAATTGCCAATGCGGTCAAATCCCAGGACGCGCCTAAAGTAAGCAAAAAGTCCTACGGAATTACGGACTTCGGAAATGCGGCTGTGAATAGCCATAATGAGATAAAGAAAGAAATGAATGAGAAAGAAAAGGCAAAGCAACGCAAGTAGTGAGGGATGAGGGACGAGAATCGAGAACGGAAAATCGAGAGCCGCGAATCGAGACCGAGCGTTCGAGTCGCGAATTCCGAATCTCGAATTCTGCAATCTACATTCTACAATCTGCAACCAATCTACACTACATCTACAACAAACCTAAGGCATCATCTACAGCAAACATACAACGCATCTACAATATCATCTACAACGCACCTACAACAACACTTTATATTCGGGAATGAAATATAGTGTATTGGTGACAAAAATGTCGAACCAAAAGTTCGTAAAGGCATCGGCGTTGGTCGCACTGATGCTGGTTATGGCGGGAGTGACGGCGGGAATGCCGGTAGCGAGGGCGGAAGAAAAACCGCTTGCGGAGATAATTGTCTGGGACTTCCTTCAGAATGGAACCGTAGTCCAGACCATCCAGCACTGGAAAGAGTCGGAAATTTCCACGGAGACCCGGAACAGGGCGCAAGCAATTACGGGAACTTCGGATCTGATTGACACCGTTGGTTTAGTCACTGCTGCTGCCGGCAGCCACAACGCGGCTTTTGTAGATTGGAGCGGCACGGCTCTAGGAGCCCCTGTTACAGCAGGTGCCATCGGAGTGTACGCATGGGTGCACGCCCTCCTCAAGCCAGGTGATGTATATGTAGATCCTCTGGTCTTTGGAGCGTACCATTACTCCTCAGGAAAGTTGCTATTGTCTTTTTCAATTGTCGGATTCTTGGGGTCATGCAGTTATAATCCCATCAGCAAGAGCTTTTCCGGCTCCGGCTTCGCCGCACATTGCGAATGTGCGAGCGTGAGTAATCTAGACTACGCTCTCGAAATAATCCCGCCGATTTCGCCTCCGTCGTTAGATGATATAATAAGAGGCGATGTCTCCCCTGCCCCACAAGTCGTCGTCTGACCAAAACGTTAATGCAGCGGCTGAATATGGTTATGTGCCGACGTGTCGAAAAGCGCGGCACACAATCTCAAGTTGTATCCACATCCATGTGCCAATCATAACTTATATATGGGGCGGAGAATATATAATGTATTGACAGGAATTAGAAAAAACGATGAGATAAGATAAATATGCGGAAATTAGACTGTAGTAAGAGGTGAGGTTACGCTAAGAGGGGTCCTGATTATCGCGGTAGTGGTCACGCTTATATTTGGCTGTGCGGGGTGGAACAATCTTAACGTAGATAGAACTCGTGAAAACTATGCAGAACACCAAGACAAAAACGAAAGCATGGCGGAGGAAAAATCAGATTGCATTCTATTCGACCTTCAGGAACTCGAATTAAACCGCGAATTCGTCCAGTACGAACTGGTATTCACGGAGAACTGCAACGTAAACTTTTATTGCGACGTTTCCGGTTTCAAGTATATTCCAGAGGGCTCGTGGTATTACATGTGCCTGACTGACGGAAAAGGCCTTGTTGAGGCATACGATGAGCGAGGAAAACGTGGCGAGGTTTTCGCCTCTGGTATGCGCGGCTTGGATTTTCTTGTGAGCATCCGGATGTCCGGAAAAGAGTGTCAATACAAACCTGAACTTCCGTCGTCGTCGTCGCCGATAGATTTTCTCCCGGGCAATTGCACAACGAACGTATCCGGCGGCACCCACTGGTATTTCACCATGATATGCTATGAGCGCGGTGAGGGAAACTTCCTCCTGGAGGTAAAGACAGATAAGCCCGCATTTGTGATTGCCAACGTAACGCGCAGTACTTCCATGAATTACATTCCGGACGCTTCTTGCTTCCATTCCGGAGAGCACGTGATGGTAACGGACGTGGCGACCCTGATACAGAATCTGACGTACGGCAAGGAGTTTCGAGAAGGAGGATACGTTAATGTCGTTGCCGCCATTTCCGTCGGTGCAGCAAAACACGGCGCCGCTTTCCAATTGCAATGCACCGACAAGGTTATGTCATCTAAAGAAGAGTCCATAGTGCCGAGATGGACCGAGTTAAGTTATGAAGGCACCATTCCGCGCGGGGGAAACGTTTATTTCAGATTCAACGGATATTCGCTCGGCCCGAGCACATGGGCGATATTTTTTGGATGTGCAGACGTCGACCTTCATGCGGATTTTGAGTTCCTTGATATGAAAGGATGGGACTAGGGATTATCCGTCAATAACGATCGGAATCGGAACGAAGCACGATATGAATTATCCGGGCAGGCACTTTCCAAATAAATTCCTTCATTGCCGATATTTAGCTCTCGGCAGGAACTCATAAAAGAGCGGAACCAATACCCCATCGAAAAGATTTCATAGATTACGATCACTCGCTTGTGGAACAGAAATGGCAGAATTGAGGCCGACCCGCAACCTAGTTAACTAATATTGCAACTTTTTTCTAAAATACTACCCGCTGACACGGGTGGCGTTCTGGTTCCTTTTTCAAGTAA
>PGXE01000077.1 GCA_002838935.1 Thermoplasmata archaeon HGW-Thermoplasmata-1
CATAGGCGTTGGTCTAATACTCACTACGTTTGTATTAGCCCCGCCTTATGAACCATAGTTGGTTCCTTCGTTGCATGGTTCATAAGGGTTAAACGCGGGGTCGCCATAGAGTTGGTATTCCCACATTATTTCAAATCTGAGGGAATCAAGGAGGCCAAAAAAATTTCCGCTATTGTCTATGAACTCGTTTTTGGCTTTCATTAAAGCCTCACCAGTTGTGCAATTTTCTGTTATCATGTAATTATAAAGTAGATAACCAAGGCCTTGGGCACCACCAATTCCCTGATCCTCGTAGCTATATGCCGGAGAATCCGGTATTTCACCAACTTGACCCCATGTGGTTCGGGTGGCGGCAAAATAAACAGCCGATCCTTTTTCCAACATGTTGAATGTAAATGAAGTTTCTTTGGTATTATCCCATGAATCTTTTTCAAGGTCTATTCGTCCAAGAGAACAGCTACTTGCAAAAAACACATTAGGTGGCATTTCCAACAGGTTGCTCCCTGAAACAGAACATGAACCAAATTATTCATTATTTAATCTTTGTTGACAAAATCTCGACCGATTCCGCAAGTAAAAGCATCAGTTACCCTTAATATACCGTTAGCCATACTTTTTCTAGCATGACCGCGAGCATAATAGAGCAGGAGCTTGCCAGAGACAGCGTATTTCGCGACCTTTCAAAACTCGATTTCGACTACGTCCCCGAAGAACTCGTCAACCGCGGGGAGCATCTGCGCAGGCTTGCGCAACTCTTCAAGCCGGTAATCGAAAGCGGCGCACCCGCAAGCGTTCTAATCACAGGAAGCGTCGGAACCGGAAAGACCGCTATTTCCAAACTGTTCTGCCGGGACTTCGCGGCTCTTGCCCGCAAGCAGGGCGCAGACGTCGACTGGGTGCTGGTGAACTGCAGGAAACGGCAGAGCGACACGCGGGTGCTTCAGGCCGTGCTCACGCATTATGACCCTTATTTTCCGGATCGCGGTTTCGCGCTTCCCGATATGCTCCACTCGCTAAGAAAACAGCTCGAACGAAAAGAACAGCACCTGATCATCGTTCTCGACGAGGTGGACGTCATGCTAGGCAAGTCCGGCCAGGATTTGATATATGCGCTCACGCGTTTTTCCGATGAAGCCAAGATACGCGGCAAGGCGGGGATTTCGCTCATGCTTGTTTCGCAATACGATATCCTGCAGAAGTTCGACGATGCGGCGCTCTCCACATTCGGGCGCGGAAACTATCTGAAGATGGACAAATATGCGAGAGACGAGCTTTACGACATAGCAAACCAGCGCATAGGTCTTGCATTCAAGACCGGCACCGTCGACGACGACTCGGCGCAACTGGTAGCCGATATAGCGGAAGAATGGGGCGACGCCCGCTTTGTGATAGAGCTTTTGTGGAAGGCAGGGCTTTTTGCGGACGAGGCGCATTCAGATCTGGTGACGCCGGAGAACGTGAGGGCGGCAAAGGCGGAAACCTATTCTGTGATAACCGAAGCAAAGCTGAGAAACCTCGAGCGCCACGAGCTTTTCACCCTGATGGCGCTTGGCCGAAAACTTGCAAAGAGCGGAAGGGCGTATGCGACTACGGGAGAAGTTGAGGAAAACTATGCGCTAGTCGCAGAGGAGTTCGGCGAAGAGTCGAGAGGACACACCCAGTTCTGGAAGTATCTTAAATCTCTAGATGCCGGGGGATTTTTATCCTTACGAAAATCGGGCAAGGGCGTGGTAGGCACCACCCAGCTCATATCGCTGCCAGACGTTCCGGGCAGTGCTGTCTGCGAAAAGATTGCGGAACTGGTCTAAAATTCAGAATTTTTTCAGGGTTCTGATTTTAAGTGCATGTTTTAGCCTCCGCCCGCAAAGTTGTCAATACTTTCACCAACCTCCTTGCAGGATTTATAAATAACTAAGATAAATAGGTCAATCGAGAAAAGGCGCCACCCTTCTCTCGCACACCCCCCAGTATTGGAGGAGTTGCGAAGGCCACGACATCCCAAAACCGCTTTTTTGGCCTTCGCTTCTCTGCCAAAAATCTAGAAGCTATCGAGCCGGCGAACGTTTACTTTTCCGATTATCTTCCTGCACGTTTCCCAGCTTCTTCGCACGTGCGGCGGAAGGTCGCCGAACCGCTCATACCACGTTTCGAGAAAATTTATGGTTCGCGTATCGGAAGGGTAGCCGGAACCGAGCGGCAGATTTATCTTTGGCTCCAGAAGACGCGCGATGTGCTCCACCTCGGCGTCGCGCACGGTCTTTGCGATTATGGATGCAGCGCTTACAACAGGGAATGTGTCGTCGGCGCCGTGCTGGGAAATGACCTTCCTTGGCTTGAAATCCATCTTTGCGGCTATCTCGTGGCCGAAGCGGGAAGCCTTTACGTCTGCGGCGTCAAGATAGTAATCGTCTCCCGCGAGACTGCTTGCGATTTTCGCGAATACAGTGACCTCGAGTTCGTTCAGGGTCATGGTCTTTCTGAGCATGTCGATCTCTTCGGCAGGTATCTTCACGACCTCGCACGACAGCGCAAGCTTGCGTATCTGCCTTGCCATGTAATCCCTCTGTTCCGGCGAGAGTTTCTTCGAATCCCGGACGCCAAGCCCCCTTAACGCATCGTCGTCTGCGAACTTCACGCCCGCTACGACGAGCGGCCCCATGACAGGACCCCGGCCCGCCTCGTCTATGCCGCATATCGTGTGTTCGCTATGTGCAGGTATTGTAATTGTCGGTATCCTAACACTTCCGGATAGCCTTCGATAAACGGCTGATTGACTATAAGCTTACCGAATCAGGCTGCGCGGCACTATGGCATTATGCAGGAGTATCCCTTTTATCCCGCTGACTGGAAAGCGGCAGCAGTTCGCCGCCGCGCGCCCAAAACCAAACCTTAATGAACGATTAATAACTATACGATAATGGGGTATTATGGAAATCAAAGCCACAGTAGGACTCGCAATGCTTGTGCTTGGAGTGGTGCTTCTTGTGATAGAAGCGTCCATGCCCGGATTTTTCATAGGGGTCGTAGCCACGGTTCTCATAGGGCTTGGCATATTCGGCCTGGTGGTGCCGTCCCTTTTCGTTTCGTGGTGGTCGCCGATAATCGCGGTTTTCATCGCTGCGCCGGCAACGTTCGCATCCATAATGTTGTACAAGAAAATAGCGCCGCCGTCAAAGTCTCCTGCGACGACGTCTGGCGACACGCTGGTCGGCATGAGGGGCATCGTGATCAAAACGGTCGAGCCGGACAAACTCTCGGGCAAGGTGAAGATAAACAGCCAGATATGGAGCGCCACCGCAAATGAGCCGATACCTGAGGGCGAAGAGGTCGAGGTGTACGAGTCCAAGGGAGTCCACGTAATTGTGAAATCAGTAAAGAAAAACGCACACGATGAAAAGAAGGAGGAATAAAATATGTCTACGGCAGGTCTTGTCTTGACGATAATATTCATCACCGCAGCCATCATAATAATGATGACGGGTGTAAAGATAGTGCAGCCCTACGAACAGGGGCTTTGGATAGTGCTCGGAAAATACAAAAAGCGGCTGAACTCCGGTTTCAACTGGGTGTATCCGCTCGTTTCGGCGGTCGTAAAACTGGATTTGCGCACGCAGGTTCTCGACGTTCCGCGCCAGGAAGTAATAACGAAGGACAACTCGCCGACAAACGTCGACGCCATAATCTACATCAAAGTCATAGACCCGGAGAAATCCTACTTCGAGGTCGCAAACTACCGGATGGCGACAGTCGCGCTCGCGCAGACCACCTTGCGTTCCGTCATAGGCGACATGGAACTCGACGAGGTGCTATACAATCGTGCGGTGATAAACACCAAGCTGCGCGACCTTCTTGACGAGGCCACCGACGCATGGGGCGTGAAGGTCGAGGCCGTCGAGATACGCGAGGTCGACCCGGCAGCGCAGGTCAAGTCGGCGATGGAGGCGCAAACCTCGGCCGAGAGGCAGCGCCGCGCGGCCATACTCACGGCGGACGGCGAGAAACGCTCGAAAATACTCGTTGCTGAAGGCGACAAGCGTTCGCGCATACTTCAGGCGGAGGGAATAAGGCAGTCCAAGGTTCTCGAAGCCGAAGGAACGCGCATTGCGAACATTCTCGAAAAGCAGGGTGAAGCGCAGGGGCTTCGCATCCTGAGCCTTGGTGCGGCCCCGCTCGACCAGAAAGCGCTTACTGTCCTTTCCCTCGACACGCTTAAAACGCTAGGCAACGGGCAGGCGACGAAGATAATATTCCCGTTCGAGGTCACAAAACTCCTCGAGTCCGCAAGCGAATACATCGGCGCGGGAAAGGCGGTGCCGGAAAAGAACCTCTCGGATTACAAGGACCTCGAAAAGCTCATCGGCAACGCGGACAAGATACTCGGCGACGTCCCGACTCCTGCGGAACTAAAGAAACAGCTGGAATCGATAGAGAGCCAGATGAACGCCGAAACCCAGTCTCTCTCCGAGATGGCGACCGCGATGGCTACAAAAAAACCGGTGGTTGATCCTCTCGAATAGATAGCCGGCGTTCGCCGGCTCTATTTTTTTAAATATATTCAATCCTTATTTTCGGTGTAGGGCTAACCGTTACTTGTCTTCGGTGTTTTATTTTTGTGTGGTGGGGGCCGCATTTTGAGCCCCTCCCTCATCAATTCTGCTTCAGATAGGTATAGCTTTCAAGATCCTTCTTGTAACGGCTGAGAATGCGCTTTCCCATCGCGTTTGTCACCTTATTGGCGTCGACGGCTTCCTTTATGCTGCGGGTCATGTTGTTGACAAGACCGCGCTTGTCGTATGACGCGTATCCGAGGACGTTTGCGATATCGTCCCCGTCTATCTTCTTTATGATGTCCCACGAACCGTCGTCGTATATCTCGACGTGCGCCTCGCGCTCGGCGCCGAACAGGTTGTGGTAATCGCCGATGGTGTCCTGGTATGCCCCAAGCATGCAGACTGCGAGATAGTAGGGGTCGTTCTCCCGTAGCTTGTGCAACTCGATTTTGTCCTTTACGTCCCATATGTCGATGAATTTGTCTACCTTGCCGTCGGAATCACAGGTGATGTCGACGAGCGTCGCATACTCGGTTGGTCTCTCGTCAAGCCTGTGTATCGGTATTATGGGGAAGAGTTGTCCTATCGCCCAGTAATCGGCAAAGCTTTGGAAAACGCTGAAGTTGAATACGTACTTGTGCGCCATCTGCTTGCTAAGCTCGTCGAAATCCTCAAGCGTGTCTTTGTGAACCCTTGCGAACTTGAGCGCCTTTTTGCACGACGCCCAGAAATACCTTTCTGCGACGGCCTTGTCCCTTAACGATAGGTGCCCGAGGTTGAACAGGCTAACCATGTCGTTTTTCATCTCAAGGGCGTAGTGGAAGCTTTCGACGTAGTTCTTCGCCGTGAGGTCGCGCCATACCTCATAGAGGTCCCGCACGACCTTGGGCGAATCTTCGCCCGGATCAACTTCGTCCACCTCGTAATCCATCGATATCTTGCCGCGGACGTTGCTGACCATGAGCGAGTGGTAGGCCGCGACCGCCCTGCCCGACTCGGTCACGATGTTGGGCACGTCGACCGCTTCTTCATTGCAGATGTCCTTTATCGTGTAGACCACGGTATTTGCATATTCCTGGATGCTGTAGTTGACCGAAGAGTCGCTCGGGGTCCTCGAGCCGTCGTAATCGACGCCAAGGCCGCCGCCCACGTTGAGATAGCGTATGTCGATGCCGGTCTGCTTTACCTTGGAATAGACCCTCGCTGCCTCTATGACCGCCTTGCGCACCCTTCTTATTTCCGTTATCTGGCTGCCTATGTGAAAATGCAGCATCTTTAGCTGTTCGAGGAGATCGTTCTCGCGAAGGGTCTCGATGCAGTCGAGTATCTGGCCGCTCGTCAGCCCGAACTTTCCGACCTCCCCCCCGCTTGAAACCCATTTGCCGCTGCCGCGCGAGTAAAGCTTGCACCTTATGCCGATGAGCGGTTTTATCTTGTATTTCTTAGAAAGCGATATTATGCGGAATACCTCCTGCACCGCGTCGACCACTATGACGACGGTCCGGCCAATCGCCGACGCGTAAAGGGCGCTCGTTATGAAATCGTCGTCCTTGTAGCCGTTGCATATGAAAAGCGCGTCGTGCTTGAATTTTAGCCCCATCGCAGCCGCGAGTTCCGGCTTCGAGCCAACCTCTATGCCGTAGTCGTAGTCCTCGCCTATCGTGAGGAGTCTCTGCACGACGTCCTTGTTCTGGTTCACCTTCACGGGAAAGACGCCCTTGTAACTTGCGCCATATTCCGCTTCCTTTATCGCCTGCCTGAAACATTCGTTTAGTATCTTTACCCGGTCTTCGAGTATCTGCGGGAACCGGAGGACTATGGGCAGCCTGTCCCCCTCGGCGACGAGTTGATCCACGATCTTCTTTAGGTCTGCGCCGTGTTCGGCTGTCTGGTTCGGCTTGACGACGAGATTCCCCTCTTCGTTCACGTCAAAATAGCCGGCGCCCCAACGGTCTATGCCATAAAGCTCGACCGATTTTTTGACTTTCCATAACTGGACCATAATAATGCATTGAGTTTTGTTTCTTAAAGGTTTTTTGTTAAGAGCCCCCTTAACCCTCATCGGGCCTGCGCCGAATGCATAAAACCATTGCGACCAGCGTCACGAGCAATGATGGAAGCCCGAAGCCGGGCAGGCCCAGAAAACCGCTGCCGCCCGAATCCGTGTCCCCGTTCTCCCATCCGGCAACATTCACTGTCAACTCCAGCACCGCGCCAGAGCAGGAGACAGCGACAACGCAGGAATCTGAAGCATCGGGCGGCGCTCTCAC
>PGXE01000078.1 GCA_002838935.1 Thermoplasmata archaeon HGW-Thermoplasmata-1
GGGAAAACATGGCCGCTCGTCAGCTCTATCTTCGGCGCGAAGCCGAGAATCTCTTCCAACATCTTCGGTATCTGCGCGGCTCCGATATCGACGCAGGAACGGTGGTGGGTGCAGGCCTCGGCTATGAGGATACACTCGTCCTCCTTCAGGTTTTTCACTGCGCGGACTCCTTCGAGAAGCGGTTCGAGGTCGCCGAGGTAGCGTGCGAAAAGTATCGAGAACGAGGTGAACGGTATGTCGTCGGGAACCAGTTTTCCCGCCTCGGCGAACGCCTGCGAATCGGTAACGACGAGCGTAGGCTTCTTCGAGAGGCCGTTCAACGCTTCGGGTATCTCCTCTGTCTGCACGACCACCGCCTGCGCCCGGTTGTCGAGGATGTCACGTATGATGTTCACCTGCGGCAGGATGAGCCTCCCTTTCGGCGCGGAAGCGTCTATCGGGCAGTTCAATACCACGAAATCCCCCGGAGAAATGAGATCGCCCATTATCGTCGGCTTCACGTATTCATGCGGCCTGCCCGCTATTATCGCCTGCTTGAGTTCTTCCATGCCGCTGCGTGTGGAGGCGCTCACCATAACGTATGGCGCGCCTGACGACTTCAGTTCGAGTTCAAGACCCGCCCTTACGCCAAGATCGCTCTTGTTCACGGCGAGGATGAACGGGATTTTCCGTTCCCTCACTATCGCCATCATCTTCCTTTCGTATTCGAGAAGCCCCGCGCCCGCCTCGACCACCACTATCGCAAGGTCGGTCTGGTCGAGAACTTTGTAGGTCCTCGCAACGCGCAGTTCGCCAAGCTCGCCCACGTCGTCTATCCCTGCGGTGTCTATCAGCAAAACCGGGCCTATCGGCAGTATCTCCATCGCCTTCTTCACGGGATCCGTCGTCGTTCCCGCATAAGGCGACACGAGCGCGATCTGCTGGTTTGTTATCGCGTTTATCAGGCTCGACTTGCCCACGTTCCGCCTGCCGAATATCGCTATGTGGAGCCGCTGCGACCTGGGTGCTCCGCCCATACCGTCGAATTCGTCCATGTTATTTTCGCCCCGGTGATGCTCTGGCAGTGCAAGCCGTTTTGCGGATGCGCCCGCGCCGCCTTTCCGTTGAATATATGCCCTTTGGTTTTTTAACGATGCCCTCGCATTTTATCCCCGTCTGCCCATACAAAGGATAATAAATTAATAATAGATTGCTCCCACGCCTGAACGCCCCAAAGGCGTCCACCAAAGTGATCACTTGGAGGCATCGAATGGACAAGCTTGATGCGATAATAAAAGAACACGGTAAATCCCCTCTTCCGGTCCTAAAGGCCGCGAAGGCGGAGTACGGCCACTTATGCAAGGATGTTCTCGAGGCTATTTCGGAGAAGATCGACGTGCCTGTCTCAAGGCTGCACGGCGTCGCGACCTTCTACTCGATGCTCGGAACCGAACAGATTGGCGAGAACGTCATCTACGTATGCAACTCCCCGTCCTGTTACGTGAACGGTTCCCTCAACGTCCTCGAGGAGTTCGAACGCCGCCTCGGCATACGCTGCGGCGAGACCACGGCTGATGGCGGGGTAACGCTAGAAAAGACCGCCTGCATCGGCTGCTGCGACATGGCGCCGGCGATCCTCCTCAACGGCGAGCCGTGCGGGCCACTTGGCAAGAAGGACATCGCAAGGATCGTAAAGAGCATGAGGAAGTGATTTTCATGGTCGGAGAGATAAAACAGATACTAAAGCCCACCGATTTCGAGGGCCTCAAAAAGGCACTCGCGATGGGGCCTGAAAAGACAATCGAGGCGATAAAGAAGTCGGGCCTTACCGGACGCGGCGGCGCAGGCTTCCCCACCGGCATGAAGTGGTCTTTTGCCGCATCGGCGAAGAGCAAGAAGAAATACGTCATATGCAACGCCGACGAGGGCGAGCCCGGCACCTTCAAGGACAAGGTCATAATCCGGGAAGTCCCCGAGAAGATAGTGGAGGGCATGGCCATCTGCGGCCTTGCGATAGGCGCCGACGAGGGATACGTCTACCTCCGCTACGAATACTCCTATCTCATCTCCGAATTCGAGGCCGCGATAGAGGCAGCCGAAGCGAAGATAAAGGAACTCGGCTTCAAGTTCAAGGTAACCCTCTTCATGGGCGCTGGCGCATACGTCTGCGGCGACGAGACCGCAATCATCGAGTCAATCGAGGGCAAGCGCGGCCAGCCCCGCTACAAGCCCCCGTTCCCGGCAAGCGTCGGCCTTTTCGGCAAGCCCACCGTCATAAACAACGTCGAGACCCTCGCGAACGTGCCGTCCGCGCTCGTGGACAAGGAATGGAACAACAAACTGCGCCTCTTCTCCATATCCGGCACTGTCGACAAACCCGGCGTCTACGAGCTTCCCGAAGGCATAACCCTCGCGGAAGTCGAGAAGCTCGTCGAGCCCTGGGGGCCCCTAAAGGCGGTCATGATGGGTGCGGCGGGCGGCATTGCCCCCGCAAAAGACCTCGTCTTCAGCCAGGAATACCTGCAAAAGCAGGGCGCATCGCTCGGCTCCTGCACCGTTGTCCTCTTCGACGACGCGGTGAACATGGTGGACATCGCGGAGAACGTGAACGAGTTCTTCGTCCACGAGTCCTGCGGTTACTGCACCCCCTGCAGGGAAGGCAACCGCCAGATAAGGGATATACTCTCCGACATGGAAGACGAGTCCGACATCGAGATGATGCTCGCACTCATACAGAATGCACGCGACACAAGCCGCTGCGGCCTCGGCCAGACCTGCGGCTGCGTAATCGAAGGCGCGATACGCCACTTCCCCGAAGACTGGGAGGATGAATTACAATGAAAGTGATCATAAACGGCAAGGAATACAGCGTCGGCAAGAACGACACCGTACTCGAGGCTTGCCGAAAA
Organism: Thermoplasmata archaeon HGW-Thermoplasmata-1; assembly: GCA_002838935.1. Lineage (GTDB taxonomy): Archaea > Thermoplasmatota > E2. The sequence goes on from PGXE01000078.1 coordinate 2,889, forward strand.
GCCAACATAAACATACCCACGCTCTGCCACAGCGACATGCTCACGCCCGCGGCGACCTGCCGCATCTGCACCGTCGAGGCGAACGGCAAGATGGTGGCGTCCTGCGTGCAGCCCGTCACCGACGGCATGGAGATAAAAACGAACACCTCCCGCGTAATGGACGCGAGGATGATAAATCTGCAGCTGCTCATGGCGGGCCACGACGACTGCACCTCCTGCGGCAAGAACAGGAAGTGCGACCTGCAGAGGATAGCGGAAGAGATGGGGGTTCGCGACCGCTGGTTCACTACCGACGAACCCTACACCGTCGACATGACCTCGCTCTCGATTGTCCGCGACACCTCGAAGTGCATACTCTGCGGTAAATGCGTCCGCACCTGCCGCGAGATACAGACCGTCGAGGCGCTCGCGTTTGCCGACCGCTCCGTGCACACAAAGCTCGTTGCCGGCGCAGACCAAGGCATGGGCGAATCAGTGTGCATCAACTGCGGCCAGTGCATCCTCGCGTGCCCCACCGGCGCGCTCAGCGAGGTCGACGAAACCGGCAAGGTATGGGACGCTCTCAATGACCCGAACAAGTTCGTGGGCGTGCAGACCGCACCCGCCATACGCGCGGCGATAGGCGAGGAGTTCGGCCTTCCGGCAGGCTCCCGCGTCACCGGCAAGATGGTCGCGGCACTCAGGCGCGTCGGCTTCAACAAGGTTTTCGACACCGACTTCACCGCAGACCTCACCATACTCGAGGAGGGCACCGAGCTTCTCGGAAGGATAAAGAACGGCGGCAAGCTGCCGATGTTCACCTCCTGCTCCCCCGGCTGGATAAAGTTCATCGAGACCTTCTACCCCGACCTGCTCGAGAACCTCTCGACCTGCAAGTCGCCCCAGCAGATGTTTGGCGCTCTCGCGAAGACCTACCTCGCCGAGAAGCTCAAGGTGAAGCCCGAGAACATGTTCGTGGTGTCGATAATGCCCTGCACCGCAAAGAAGTTCGAGTGCGGCAGGGAGGAGATGACCGATTCCGGCTACCCGGACGTGGACGTCGTGCTCACCACCCGCGAGGCTGCAAGGCTCATAAAGCAGGTCGGCGTTGACTTCGTGAATCTCCCCGACGAGCAGTTCGACCACCCGCTTGGCGAATCAACGGGCGCGGCGGTAATATTCGGCGCGACCGGCGGTGTCATGGAAGCGGCGCTCAGGACCGTTTATGAGGTTGTGACAAAGAGCACCCTCCCGTCGCTCGACTTTGTCGAGACACGCGGCATGAAGGGCGTAAAGGAAGCGACAGTCATGGTCGGCGACCTGCCCGTGAAGGTTGCGATAGCGAACGGCACCGGCAACGCGAGGAAGATACTCGACCGTGTCCGCGCGGGAAAGGCCGACTACCACTTCGTCGAGATCATGGCGTGTCCCGGCGGCTGCCTTGGCGGCGGCGGACAGCCTATCCCGACTAACCTTGAAATCAGGGAAAAGCGCATGGCGGCAATCTACGAAGAGGACGCCAATATGGAACTCCGCAAAAGCCACGAGAACCCCTACGTGGCAAAGCTCTACAAAGAGTTCCTCGGAGAGCCCAACAGCCACAAGGCGCACGAGTTGCTACACACCCACTACCTTGACCGCAAGACGGGCGAGAAGAAGGTGCATGGCGGACACAAGCACGACTAAATCTTTTAAATCTCAAACCTCTTTTTTATCTTCAATCTATTTTCTAAAAACACTTATATCCTTAAAATCAATCTTACTGTGATGGCTGATGTGGCGGAGAGAAGGGCGTCCTTGCGATTCAGGGCGATACTGTCTGCCATCGCGCTTGGAGTTTTCGTCATTCTTATCGCAATATGCTATCTGGCATATCTTAGTGGTTTCTGGCTGTTTTTATTTTTCTTGCTGTTGTTCAACGCAGAATTAGTGGAGGAGGTTGGCATATTCGCATACCACATTTTCACGGTATTGCTAATCATGGCGGGTGCATCCCTATTTTCGCTGATGTATCATGGAATCAAACTGAAAGACCTCGGGGATGACGTAAAAGAAGATGCCGAAAAAGAAGATGTGATTGGCATCCATAACTGTGAATCGGATAGCCACTCCGAATAAAATTAATTACGAAATGCCCAGTAGTTTTGAGAGAGTTAATTATTTGTCTAAGATGGATAAAGAATAATGAAAAAAGAATGAAAAAGATAGTTTATGCGTAGAGAACATCAATCGTGAAATCGAACGAGACCTCGCCGATGCTCGCGTAAACCTGTCCCGCGATCTGCCCTATCTGCACCGTGAAATCTCCCGCGGGCTTCATCTTCTTGCAGGTGATGTGTTCTTCTGCCGTTGCTCCCACAGAGCTTGCTATCTGCTTGCCGGACGGGTCCATGAGGGCCATGTCGATATCCGATGTCTCGGCTGCGACACCGCTTCCGGTCATGCTTATCTCGCACTTCTTCGCGCCCTCGTTTACCCTGAAGAGATAGTCAATGTATGATGTGCCTTCCTGATAGACCTCGCCGCCTGGCAGGGTCATGACGGTTCCGCTCCCCGAAGCATGGTAGTTCACGGCAACGGTTATGTTTGCGCTCGCATCGCCTATTGTCGCCAGCACGAGGCAAGCTCCGGGCGCGGCATAGGTGTGGGTGACTTCAGCGCCTGCCGTCTCTGTTGTCAGGTCCCCGAAATCCCATACGACCTTGGCGCCTGCACCGACACCGTCTATCTTGAACGATACCGACTCTACGGTTTTGGCGCGGCCAGCGGCGTCCTTGGCGTTCTCTGCGGTTATCTCCTCGCTGACGAGTGCGACGACGGTCTCGTTCGTCCATTCGCCGTCCCCGGTCTTGCCGAGAATCGAGAACGCTTCACCTGCGGTCTGCTCTTCGTCAGAGCCCACACAGCCTGCGAATGCGGCTGCAAGGAACGTGCCTGCCGCAAGAATAGTTACAATCTTTGAATTCATGTTTATCCAGAAAGAGAAGAAGGTATGTGATATAAGAAGATTTTGAAAAGGGTGCTGTGTGGCACGATTGTCATTTTCAGGCATTTCATTTAAATAGTTTATAACTGGTTTTCAGTTTCTACTATATAAATACTAATCATATTTAGCGAATCATGCCACACAGCAGGCGTCGGTGCCGGAGCAATACTGGCCTATCCTGCAGGTGTAGTCTCCCGCGCCCTTTATCTTCTTTGCGGTTATGTGCTCGTTCACCTCTTCCGTGGTTGCGGACGCTATCTCCTTGCCTGTGGGGTCGTACAGATAGAGGTCTATGTCCGCGGCCTCAGGCACTTCCGGAGAACCTACAAGGTCTATCTCGCACTTCTTCGCGCCTTCGCCAACGGTGAAGACGTAATCGAAGTAGGACGTGCCCTCTTCGTATGCGTATTCCGTGATGCCGGGATGCATGAACACCGAACCGCTTCCGGAACTGTGGTAGTTTACGGCAACCGTAATATTCGCGTCGCTCCCGCCCACAGTCGCCAGCACGAAGTAGGCCCCGGGAGCAGTATATGTGTGGGTCGCCTCAACGCCGGCGGTCTCTGTCGTCAGGTCTCCGAAATCCCATACGACCTCGGTTCCCTCAGATACGCCTTCCAGTTTGAATGACGTCTCCTGCACGGTCTTGGTTCTTGCCGAGGGGTTGTCCATGTCGGCATCCGTTATCACTTCGCTTATGAGTGAGACGACGGTCTCGTTCGTCCACTCGCCGTCCCCCGCCTTCGCAAGAAGCGTCAGTTCTCCGGCATCCGCGGTTTCGTCAGAGCCCACACAGCCCGCGAACGCACCAGCCACGAACAAGCCTGCTATAAATATGCCAAACAGAGTTTTCATATATTAATCCCCCTTGGGTGAAAGAAGGATAGGTATTACCCCTAATTATCTTTTTCGCAAAATCTGCGGTTTTTTAAGCGTATGGAGAAGTGAAAATGAGTGGATGGGAAATAAGAAAGGGAAAAAGAAGGTGGTGTGGGATGAAGGGGATAAAATCAATTTAGATATTCTACTCCATCTTCTCGAACCTTTCGTTGAGGTCCTTCATCACCTTGGGCAGCGTGGTGTATTCCATGTCCGCGAGAGGCAATCGGTGCGGCTCGAACGGCCCGTGCCTGCGCATGTAGTCTGCCACGTCCAGCGCCTTTGCTCTCGCGCCGTCGAAAGCTATGTCGTCGAAGAGGTCTACCGGGTCGCCCAGGCTGCCGTCGGCAAGCTGAAATCCCAGCGCGGTGACCCTCGGAGGTCCATCGAAACGGGTGCATTTCGCGTCTTTGACCGCAACCGGCATTATCGGCCCGTTGTGGCTGCCGCGCATCCAGCCCGAAACGAGATGCGGGAAGCTGAAAGGCTCCAGAACCTCGCCGAGCGCGGGCAGGCCGGACTGAGCCCGGACCAGAGCCACGGGATCGTCCTTTCCGACGTATTCCCCTGCTATTTCGTAGAGCTTGTCGGTCGATATGACAGCTACGGGCTCGTCCGCCGGAAGCTTTCCGCCGGGCTTGGGGAAAACGCGCTTTATGACAAAGCGGCTCTTCGCGCCGATAAGAGCAAGAATGGAATACATCTCTTCGGGGGCGCTCATGAATACCTTCTTGTGCTCGAGGATGTCCCATATCTCGAATATGAAACCCGCGTGCGCCGCAGGGTCTATGACGAGTCCGGATGTGTTGAACGGGTCTGCGAACATCTTGTAGATCGGCAGGTTGAACGCGCCAGGCTCGGTCTTGTCCATCATGAAGGCGACGACCGGCTCCGCCTTTCTCTCGGTAAAGCACATCTCGGCGCATCCCGGCCCCATCCCCTTGACGTTGCCGCAAAACGAGTCTGCGAGCATATCCTGCCCCGCCCCGTAAAGTTTCAGTTCCTTTGCGACCTCGGTGGCGGCTACGAAAGTATTCCACGCAAGCTCGTGGATGTCTGAGCTGTTTTCGCCATGGTCGTGGCTCATTATGAGTTCGAGGTCGTCGCCGCAGTTCGTCACGTGAAAATCTGTCAGAAGCCCCGCCTCTTTTGCAAGGGAGAGCTTCTCTCTCGCAGTTTCCTTGATCTTGGGATGAACGGACATATGCCCGGGCCATCCGCCGACGTCGGCTTTTATTAAACTAACTGTCGTTTTCATTCTCCTCACCCTGCCGTTGCCGGCGGTAAGGGAATTTGATGAAAATTTATACGTTTTGCGACAAAAAAATGAGTAGATATGATTTATCGGTGCTAGAACCACTCCGAAAGACCCTTTTGGACGGATGCCGACAGGTCCGGAAGCCCGAATGCGCCCTTGACGTAGTTCTCGACCATGTTCTTGTACCACGCGAGGTCTATCTCGCCCCTATTCGTCAGCAGTTCGACAGGATACATGTAGTCTATCGGCTTTACCCCCGATTTCGAGGGGTTCCTTATGCCGGGAAGCGGCTTCTTTGTCACCACGAACTTGAATCTCGCGGTCGCCGTTATCTGCCTGCCAAGCAGTTCTTCGAGCGCCTTCGTGCGCTCCGCGAATGTCGAAAGAGCGCCGTCCTGGTTCGTCTTGTAGCGCTTTGACGGCTGAACAGACTGCACGAGCGTAAGGTCCGCCAGGTTCACCTTCGACATGTCCAGCGCCGCCACCGCATCCCGCGTTATCCTCTTTATCGACGCCTTAACGCACCGCCTTGCCGATTCCTCGCTCTCCCAGCTCGAATTCTCCAAAAGCACCTTTCGCATTATCTCCTCGAGAACTATCCTTGCGAGTTCGGCCTTGTCCGACCCCTTGAAGTTGTTGCCCTTTGTCGTCATCGCGAACTCGCCCTTCTTTTCGTCGAAGATGAGGTAGTTCTTGTGCTTGACGAATATCATTGCGCCGTGCTCTTCGGGTTCCAGTTCGAAATCAGAATAATCCAGTTCCCGCCGCCACTTATCGTTGCAGAAATCTATCGCGGCAACTGCGTTCTCCGGCAGCGTCATCCAGCTACTCTTTTCCGGGTCCGGCTCAATGCCGACAGCCCTTGCAAGCCCGCCGACGTCGTGCATGCTCTTCGAACAGGCGACGTATATGCCGTCGGTGTCGCCGTATACGACCCGTATCTTTCTGTCCTGTAGCTCTTTAAGCGTATCGTCGAGTATCGCCTGGCCGGTCGTCGTTATCATTGCCGCGCCCCATACGTTGAACTGCCTGCAGGAAACCGTCGCCGCAGCCATTATGCCGTGCGTTCCCGCATTCCTTGCGCCCTTGAGAGACTGGTAGGACATCTTGAGTCTGCCAAGAGACTCCCTGTCCGCGTGACGCACCTCGGCCTCCTTGAGTTCGCGCTTTATCTTGCCTATCATCTTGATGATGGCGCTCATCGCGAGGTTTACCACGCCCGGCTCTTTCGATATCTTCACACCGAGCATGTATCCTACGTCCGCGAACCGGTCTGTCTCGCCCACCTCGCGCCACCGGCATACGTTCGATTCGAGAAAACTCGCGGGCAGCCTCTTTAGCCATATCCAGTCGTCAGGCTCCTCGTTTGGCCCTGCAAGGCGCACCGAATCGCCGCCCACGTTTCTTGCGCGCAGTATGGTTGGGTACATCGCCCCGACGTCGGCAACGACTACATGGTACCACGGAATGAAATCCGAATCGAGCTCGGTATCCGGTTTGAGCGTCATGCCGCCCGGTATGTGATACCCCAGCATCTCGTCGGAATCCCCTCCTTGCGGATTGAAGACGACGAGCGGATACTCCACGTATTCCGGCATCTCCTCGCCGTACTTGGCGACTCTCGCGAACTCCTTCATATGCTTGTCTGGTTCGTCCGGCGACGAGGTATTTCTCGCAAAATCGGCTATCTCCCTTCGCTTCAGGCCGTCTCCGAACCTGTGATGGACCGTCTGCGCTATCGAGAGGGCGCGGGCCATTGCGGGCATTATCCTGCGGTGCTTTGCCGCCCTTATGAGCGACATGTGGTCCCACATCTTGACCGCGCCCGAGGTCATCAACTCCTCCATCTGCATTCCGGTAGTGAACGCAAGCGGCAGCGCCTGCTGTATGAGGCGCATGGTGACGCCGAGCTGCTCCTGCACGTCGTGCTTGTTGTATTCCAGGGTGCGGTCGTCGAGCGCCATCTGTGACGGGGTCAGGTAAACGCGCTCGTCTATGTTTATGCCAAGAAACGGCGCGAGCGCCTTTAACGAGAAGTCGTCTAGGAACGAATAGAACCGCCTTGCCGCGTGGAAGGTGTCGAAGCTCATGGGGTGGATATACACGACGTCCTGCGCGCTACCGAAGTGGAAGGAACGCGAAGCCTTCGCATATTTTGCGAGGAACTCGTTGAAGGTGCCAAGCGTCGAGGGGGAGAGCGACGCCTTCTCTTTGAGAATCCAGCTCATCCTGTCGTATATCTGCTTATTGTCAAACGAGAGTATGTTGTGCCCTGCGATCACGTCCCTCTTCTTCGCCTCGGTGCAAAAGCGGGCGAGGTTGTCTATCTCCTCGTCGATGTTGCGCGCGACGAGCTGTATCACCTCGCGTTCTCCCCAGTCGGAGGGGCAGTCGAGTATCTCGAAGTCGAACTCTTCTGTGTCGAGATTTTTAGACGACTGGAAGCATACCGAAAATTCCGAATACCCTATGATGTCGATTGGGTTGTTCTCCTTGCCCTCCTTGTATTCGGTCGTTTCTATATCATAGGTGAAAACGTCGAGGGTCTCCTTTTTCCCATGCGTATCGAGAGGCCACATATCCCTTTCGGCGGCGATGTCGACTGCAACCCTCTGGAGGTATGGTATGTCGTGCTCCGCCGTGTAGAATCCCATCCCGAAAAGCCGGTCCGACACCTCCGGAACCTGGTAGGGCTTCCCGGTGTAGACCTTGAATACATCCCGTTTTAGCCCCGGTGAGGTGAAACTGCTGTAGGTCTCCATAGGGCCAAGGCGGATTATATTCAAAAGCGGCTCTCGTCCTTCGTTTCCCCAGTCGCGCACTCCTGCCGTCCTGCCGGCTGTGCCTGCCATTCCATCCGTCGTGCCTGCGATTTTCGCGGCTGTCGCTACCTGCGAATCAACGCAACCATAGGAGCCGGCAACTTCCGCGCCGGCGCAGCCGAGCGATGCGAGCGTGCGCTCAAGTTTTTTTCGTTCGGCCTCGAGTTGCTTTCCGCCTTGCGTGAAGGCAAGGAAGTAGGGCGAATGCATCTCGTCTATCCTTCGCGGCTCCTCGCCCTTGAAGTAGAGATATTCGTTTGAGACGTTGAGAAGGGTTTTTCCTGCCATCACCGGGCAATTGGAATCGTATTATTTTAATGGTTGGGTTGGGGCGTTAAAGATACTCCTCCGCCATTATCGAATCTATATATTTTCCGGCCGCCGAGATTCCTTCCCTAAAGATGAATACCGCGCCGACGAGGATACCCGCGGCCGCAATGAGCAACCCTATGCTTTCCTCAAAACCGAGCCTGACAAAGAACCACGCGAATACGCGCGGTATCCCAAGGCATCCGACCGAAAAGAGGACTGTCGTGATGGAGTAAGCAATAAGACCCGCCGGCCGTTTTCTGTGAGAATATATTAATTAGCCGCAAGGCGATACCTTATAACGAGGCAACGGCGCATGGTTTTGGCAAGCAGTAAGATCGACGAACTCGGCATGCGGTTCGTGGACAGCCGCTTCGGCACGCGGGTTATAAACGCAGTCTACAGGGGCAGGCTGTTCCAGGCGATCTTCAGCAGGCTGCAGAGGGCGAGGACGCGGCGCATGCTCCTGCGCATAAAGCAGAGTCCTGTCCCGCAGCATATAGCGATAATAATGGACGGAAACCGGCGTTTTGCGAGAAAGGTTGGCATTGACACCAGGGAGGGGCACCGCATGGGGCGGGACAAGCTCGAGCAGGTCGTGGATTGGTGCCTCGAACTTGGCGTGAATGTCCTGACCGTTTATGCGTTCTCGACAGAGAACTTCAAGAGGGCGAGTAAAGAGGTCGATTATTTAATGGGCCTGTTCGTAGAGAACTTCTACAAGATGGCCGACGACCCGAGGGTTGACGAGAAGGGGGTCAGGGTACGGGTCATAGGGCAGCTTTCCCTGCTGCCTGAGCGTGTGAGGGAGGCTGCCGAATACGCGATGAAAAAGACCGAGAACAACAAGACCCACTTCTACAACATAGCGATAGCCTACGGCGGGCGCGAGGAGATAATAAACGCGGTCCGGCGCATAGCGGCAGACGTGAAGGACGAGCGGCTCTCGCCGCAAGAGATAGATGAAGAGACTATCTCAAGGTATCTTTATACGAAGGGACTTCCCGATCCTGACCTGATACTGAGGACGAGCGGGGAGGAGAGGGTTTCGAACTTCCTGCTCTGGCAGATGGCCTACTCCGAACTCTACTTTGCAGATATTTATTGGCCGGCCCTGGCAAAGAGAGATTTCCTGAAAGCCGTGGAATCCTACCAGCAGAGAAAGAGGAATTACGGGAAGTAAGGATAGCTGAAAGGTTATTCCACGTAGGAAAATATGTTTGGAAAAGAAGTAAGTTAACCGATCAAAAGGAATTTATCCTGCGGAACCTTCGTTGCACGGCTCGTAGGCCACTGACAGAATGCTCCTTCGTCGCCACGAACAGAATCACTTCGTGATTCGTTCTATCTCGAAATCAGAGATTTCTCGACTTCATCATATCTCGGTTTTCGTTCCGAAATCCTCAATTCAGACGAAAGCTTATTTCATTCGCATTCGGCTTATCTCGGATTTCATTCTGAAATCCTCAACCCAGTCTGACGCTATGCGTCAGCCGTGTCCGTATGAGCCTATTGGCTCCCTTC
>PGXE01000079.1 GCA_002838935.1 Thermoplasmata archaeon HGW-Thermoplasmata-1
GGAGAACCCGTAGACAACGAGAAATTGCATCAGCAATTTGGAGTGAACCCGTAGACAGCCCGAAGGGATGGATGCGGGTGAAGGCCAAAGGGTTGGATGCGGGTGTAACGAGGTGGGGGGTTATAGCATGAACGGCAGACGAATAACGGCCATAGTCGCGCTCGCGGTGTTCGGCGCGTTCATGGTTCTTGCGTGCCTGTTCATGCACCCTTTTGGGACCACGCCGGAATCGGCCATGGACGACTACATCATAAACAACTGCCAGAACGAGACCGGGGCAAACAACGCCGTGACCTCCGTGGTCTTCGACTACCGTGGCTTCGATACCCTTGGCGAGGCTACAATTCTCTTCACTGCCGTTGCCGGCATAATGACCGTATTCAGGAGGCAGCTGCATGAGTGAGATGAGCAAGATAACGCGGACCGTCGCAAGCCTGGCGTTTCCGTTCATATTGATATTCGGCTTATACGTAATCATACACGGCCACCTTACACCCGGAGGGGGTTTCCAGGGCGGCGCGATAGTCGCCTCGGCCTGCGTGATGCTGCTAGTCGCTTACGGCAGCGAGAACGTGGGCAAGAGATTAAAGGAGGAGCATTTGAGCACACTCGAATCGGTGGGCGCGCTTGGCTTCATCGGCCTCGCGTTTGCCGGTATCGGCACCGCATTTTTCTACAACCTGTTCGCCAACACCGGCGGGCTCTTTGGCAACACCGTGGAGTTCGGCATAAATGCGGGCGACCTGAACACATCCGGCGTGATACCGTGGATGAACATTGCGGTGGGCATCAAGGTCATGGCAGGGTTGACTGCGATCGTGCTCACGATGGCGATAGCCTCCAACAAGCACTTCGACAAGGAGGGAGAAGAGTGATAGCCAACATACCCTACATAGCAGCGATGGCGATGGTAGTCATAGGAATATACGCCTGCGTATTCCGCAGAAACCTGATAAAGGTCATACTGGGAGTAGCGCTCATAGAAAGCGGGGCGAACATGTTCCTGATAACGCTCGGATACCGCGGCCTCGGCTCGATAGCCCCGATATACACCAACGCTCCGGCTACTGGAAACATGACCCTTCCGATTCCCCAGGCGTTGACCCTGACGTCGATTGTCATCGGCGTCGCCGTGCTCGCGCTCATGATATCGTTCGCCGTATCGTACTATAAGAAAACGGGCACGCTCGACACCCGCAAGGGGGTGCTTAAGGAATGATGTTCATGGATTGGATTCTGCACAACGCGCCCGTTCTCATACTGGCGCTCCCGCTCCTTGCCGCCTTTGCGACGCCCCTTGTGGGCAAGCTTGGCAAGTGGCCACGCAACGTGTTCGTAGTGAGCGTTGCAGTCATAGTCGAGGCGCTCGTGATATACCTCGCATCGGATGTCATAGCAAACGGCATGCACACCTACGTCTTTGGCGCCGCAAGCGGCATTCTGCTGCCGTCCGGCTACAGCGTGCCTGTCCGCATAATATTCCAGGTGGATGCGATGTCGGTCTTCATGGCGATAATCTCGGCCACAGTGACGCTTGCGGGCATAGTTTACTCGTGGGCTTTTGTCACCGACAAGCAGGGGCAGAGCAAATACTATACCCTTCTGCTCATGATGGCGGTCGGCATGTTTGGCATGGAGTTCACAGGCGACCTGTTCAATATGTTCGTATTCCTCGAGATACTCTCGATAGCGTCCTGCGCCCTCGTGGCATTCCGCATATCGTTCTCGGAATCGTCTGAAGGAGCGCTGAAATACATGGTCGTCAGCGCGGTCGGCGCGCTTTTCGTGCTGATCGCGATAGCACTGCTTTACGGACAGTACAACGTGCTCAACCTTGCAGCGGTAGGCAGTGCAATACAGTTCACGGCACTCGACAAGATAGCGCTCGTGCTGCTCGTCTCCGCATTCGCGATGAAGTGCGGCGCCGTCCCGATGCATATGTGGACACCCGACGCCTACAGCGCGGCGCCTGCGCCGATAACGATGGTGCTCGTCTCCGCGAGCCAGGCATCCATGTACGCGTTGTTCAGGATAGCGTTCACGCTCTACGGAGTCAGCATGAACACCGGAGCCGTCGGCTGGTTCATAATAATACTCGGCGTGCTCTCCATGTTCATAGGGGTCACGATGGCACTGCCGCAAAAGGATATAAAGAGGCTGATGGCCTACCATGCCATCTCCCAGTCCGGCTACATGCTTCTCGGCGTCGGCGTCGGCCTTGCAACGCTCGGGTCGTCCGCGTTCAACGAATACGGGCTCACGGCGATGAAGGGCGGCATATTCCACATAATAAACCACGCGATGTACAAGGGATTGCTGTTCCTGACCGCGGGCGCGATATACTACCGGCTGAACACGAGGAACCTGAACAAGATGGGCGGGCTTGGCCACACCATGAAGTGGACCGCCGCATTCTTCATCATAGGGGCGCTCGCGATAGCGGGCATCCCGCCGTTCAACGGTTTTGCGTCGAAGGTGCTCATATACGAATCGGTCTTCAGGTTCAGCCCGCTCCTCTCGATAATCGCGATGCTGGTCTCGGTACTGACCCTCGCCTCTTTCGTGAAGGTGTTCCACTCGGCGTTCATGGGACCGCGGTTGCCGGAATACGAAGGCGTCGCAAAGGAGGTTCCTTGGCCGATGTTCGTTGCAATGGCGTTGCTCGCGGCGATAGTGGTCGCAATGGGGCTGTTCCCGAACCTGATAGTGGACAATCTGGTGACGCCCGCAGCGCAGGCGCTTGCCGGAAGAGCGGATTACCTCAATGCAGTCATGGGGGGTGCCTAGATGTTCGGACCGCTTGAAACAGGCGCAGGATACTGGACACCGCTCGTATGGGTCGGTTCGATGGTCGTCGTGGTTCTCGTCACCCTCGTCATAAGGGGTCTTGGGGAGCGCACGGCGAAGAACACCCATATGAAGGGCGATCCTTTCATGTCCGGAAATCCGGAAGTGAGCAAGGAGAACAGCCACGTTCGCGCAGGCAACATCTACTGGGGATTCCTCAAGGCGATGGAGCCCTACTACAAACCGCTGATGAAGTGGCACAACGGGAACGTGAACGACTACGTCCTCATGTTCATAATGGTGATAGCCGTGCTTCTGCTCGCCATCGTCCTTCCGGGGGTATTTTAATGGCAAGGCTAAACAAATCGTTCGACAAGGCCCTATGGGTGTTTCACGTTAACTCCGGCTCGTGCAACGGCTGCGACATTGAGATAGTCGCCGCGCTGACGCCCCGCTACGACGTGGAGCGCTTTGGCATAAAGCTCGTCGGCAGCCCGAGGCACGCCGACGTGATGCTGATAACCGGCCCGGTGACAAAGAAGCTGTCGGAGAAGGTAAAGCGCGTTTACGACCAGATGGCGGATCCGAAAGCCGTGATCGTCGTAGGCACGTGCGGCTGCACGGGCGGGACGTTCTACGAGTCCTATACCCTCGACGGCCCCGTGGACAACGTGATTCCCGTCGACGTCTACGTGCCCGGATGCGCCGCAAGGCCGGAAGCGATAATACAGGGAGTTGTAAAAGCATGGGAGAAACTGGAGAAGTTGAGGGGGGATTCGGTTTGAGACATTATATAGAGAGATTCACCCCGAGCGCGGAAGAGTTCCTCCGCAAAAAGGAGCTCACCCCGCAGGAGCTGGCGGGCTGGTTTGCCGAAAAGTTCGGCGAACGCGTGAGAGATATAGTCGCCAAGGAGAAGCCGGAAGGCACGAAAGGCGCACTAAGGCGCACGATATGGATGAATGCCGACAGGGAGATACTGCGCGACATGATCCGATCCCTGATAGACGAGATACACTACCCGCACCTTTCGGTCATAAGCGGAACCGACGAGGGCGAGAAGGTGGAACTCCAATACCACATACAGGTCTACTACGGCGAGAGGGCGACGGAAACCACAATAAGCGTAAGGTTCGCTTTGCCCAAAGACGACCTTTGGATAGATTCCATATGCGACCTGATTCCCGGTGCGCTGATAAGCGAGAGGGAAAAACAGGAGATGCTCGGCGTCGATGTGAGAAACATCTATGATTCACGCCGCTACTTCCTGCCCGACGACTTCCCGCAAGGGGTCTACCCGTGGCGTAAGGACGAGACCGGCATCAAGCCGGAGATGGTCAGAAAACTTTCGGAGGTAGGTCTATGAGTGCAAGCGAACAGCACATAGGGCTCGACATAGCGCCCGCGCCCGGAAAGAAGGCGCCCTACCGCTTCCAGGTCGGCCCCATACACCCCGCACTCAAGGAGCCGATGATGTTCGACTTCACGATGGATGGCGAGACCGTCGTCAACGTGGACCTCGTAGGCGGCCACAACCATCGCGGCATTGAATGGATGGGCATGCGCAGGAATCCCGTGCAGACCCTCTATCTCGCGGAACGCATCTGCGGCATCTGCTCGGCGACGCATTCCTTTGCGTTCTCGAGGGCTATGGAGGATGCGCTCGACATACCTGTCCCCGCAAGGGCCGAGTATATACGGGTGATAGTGGCCGAACTCGAACGCATACACTCCCACCTACTGTGGGCCGGCGTCGCCGCGCACGAGATAGGTTTCGACACCCTACTCCACTGGACGTGGAAGCTTCGCGAGGGGGTCATGGACGCTCTCGAATACATATCGGGGAACCGCGTCAACTATGGTATGTTCCAGATAGGCGGCGTACGGCGCGACATAACGCCCGAGATGGTGCCGAAGATTCACGATTACCTTGACTACTACGAAGGTATTCTTGGCAAGATAATCCACGTGTTCCTCAACGACAAGACTGTACAGATGAGGACGCAGAACATAGGCATCGCCACCAAAGAGGACGTGGTGAAGCTTGCGGCTGTCGGACCGACGGCAAGGGCGTCGGGATGGAAGACCGACGTCAGGTACAACCAGCCCTACTCGGCATATGCAAACCTCGACATCGAGCCCATAACCCCCGAGGCGGTTCGCGGTGAAGTCGTGGGCGACATATACGACCGTATCATAGTGCGTGCGCTAGAGATAAAGCAGTCGATAGAGATCATACGCGGCTGCGTCTCGCAGATGGAGCCAGGCGAAATACTCTGGGAGCCGAAGATGGCAAAGCTGCTGATGGAGCTAAAGAAACGCGGTGGCGAGGGCGTAGGGCGGCACGAGGCGCCGCGCGGTGAGGCGATACACTACGTCAAGAAGGTTGCCGGCGACGAGAACGTGACCTACTGGAAGGTGCGCGCGTCCACATACAACAACCTCCTTGCGTGGGTGCCGATGCTGATAGGCGACGAGATAGCGGACATACCGCTCATCGTTGCGTCCGCGGACCCCTGCTTTAGCTGCACGGACCGCGTTGCGATAACGAATAATGCGGGCAAGACCATTCTTACCGGAGAGGAACTTCACCGTTTGTCTGTCGAGAAGACGAGGAGGCTGATGCAATGAGCTCCGTCGAACTGCTGTTTCGCATAGTCATCGGCACGCTTATCGCAGCCGTCGGCGGAATAGTGATAGGTCTTGCGGCAAAGGGTGTGGACCGCAAACTGCATGCAAGGATGCAGGGCAGGGTCGGCCCGCCGCTCCGCCAGCCTTTTTACGACGTGCTAAAGCTCTTTGCCAAGGACAACACGGTGCCAGATAACGCGGTCGGCTGGATGTTCAACGCAGCGCCGGTCATCTGCCTTGCCGGCGCCATCACTCTGCTCCTCTACATACCGTTCGGTTCTATCCTGCCGGTGCTAGGCGGCCACGGGGATCTCATACTGTTGCTTTATCTCCTGATCATACCGGGTCTTGCGATGGTGGTGGGCGGGTTCTCCTCGGGCTCGCCTTACGCGACCGTCGGAGCCCAGCGTGAGATGGTCACGATGATAGGCTACGAGCTTCCGCTCGCGACAGCCGTGATAGCGATAGCGGCAAAGATGAACGAGCTATTCCCAGCTGAGCCGGCATTCGCGCTTTCGACTATTGCCGCCCACCCGCTTTGGGGCGAGATGGGGCTTCTTGGCATAATCGGGTTTGCGATACTAGCCATGATAATGGTGATAGTGACACCTGCCGAACTCTCGAAGATACCGTTTGACACCCCCGAGGCGGAGACAGAACTCGCAGGCGGACTTATGGTCGAATACAGCGGAAGGAATCTTGGGCTGTTCTACCTTGCGGACGGAGTGAAGACCGTCGTCATGGGCGCCATAATCGTGGCCCTGTTCATACCCCACAATCTTTCGCCTGTCTTTACCGGCATAGCGCAGGGCAGCATAGGCGCGTACATGGTGGACTTTGGGTTTTTCCTCGTCAAGCTTGCAGCGGTGGTGTTCTTTGCCGTCACGGTGCTGAGGACAGCTGTCGCGCGTCTGAAGATAGCGCAGGTCGTGACCCTCTACTGGATACCGCTCACGATGATAGCGCTGCTAGGCCTGATACTGATGATGTGGGATTCTGTTCCAATGCTGCACATAGCCCCGTGGCTTGGAGGTGCGTAAGATGAAGTTCACCGCAATACCGCTGATATTCAAACAGCTTTTCGAGAAGCCGGTGACAAACCTATTTCCCGCGAAGTATGCGCCCAAATCCGTGCATGGCCTAGTCGCGAAGGTGCAGGCGGGAAAGGCAAGCCTCAACCCGC
>PGXE01000080.1 GCA_002838935.1 Thermoplasmata archaeon HGW-Thermoplasmata-1
AGAAGGATATAAGCAGATGAAGTTGACTAAAATTTAAGGCGCCCGCATGCGGGCGCCTCACCAGATACCCCGTAGCTTGCTGCGGGGAGGTTCATTTACGTAAATTATTTATACTAAAAACCCATTTCAAACTTGTGGAATTATGAAATTCAGACCCTACGATCAAGCACAAACAAAGTTCGTGAATCTTAACGTAATTTCCGGGCGAGAAATTACGTTAACAACTTCTTGAGAAATGCCGTGAACTCTTTTTGTGTTTTCTTTTGAGCAAACGAAAACACGAACATTCCCTGAGATCTGGCTCCGAACACATTGATGTATTTGTATTGGTAATTATGTTGTCTTATAGGGCGGCTTCCTTTCCGTGCCCATCCTCGCACAATCCAGGGAATGAGCCCAAACGTGGCTTCATCCTGACTTGCTATTGTAAATCCTTTTTTTCGATAATGTTTTGCCAGCATTGTAGCCTTTTTTTAAAACTGGCAATCTCTTCCGCAGGTGGTGATTTATAGTGCTTTTGCCTCGGCCTTTGCAAGGAAAAACCCATAGCAATTAACAATTCCCAAACGTATGCGTGGGCATATTTCACGCCAAAATCCTTTCGTATAATTTCACGCACTTCCTTCGTGGTCCACAATCCAGAGGGATTATACGGCGGACCCTGCTCAAGTCTCTGGACAAGCTTTCGACGCTGTTTTTCCGTAAGCTTGGGCGGCCTACCGGCCTGCTTGATACTATCTTTTGCCTCGACCCCTCTTTCTACAAAACGTTTCAATGTCTCATGCACGGTCCGACGCCCCATATTCGTAAACCCCGCGATATCATCAATACTCCTCCCTTCCTTCCGATGAATGGCACAAAGAAGTCTCAACTTCGGCTTTGTTTTCTGCTCTTCCCCATACAGCCTTCGCAGTTCCCGGATGCTGACATCCGGAAGAAAGTCATTTCCCTTTGGCAAATTCCACACCATAATCACCAAAGGGAAATAGGTTTAAAAGTTCAAATACTTTTTTGATATACTATAAGAGTTCCTTAAAAATTTGCGCACGCATGTTAGAATAGTCCCCGACGTGCCGAGCGTTTCGATGCTGACCGGAATCCTGTTTTCGGGAGAACCGAGCCACCTTATGTCCCGCAGGAGCATTATCGCCTCTTCTTTCCTGATGTGGCGGCAGCGCATCACGCCGCACCTGCCGTCGAACTTGGTCAGCCACGGCTCGACATCATCGTAGAAGTTTTCATCCATTTTCTTCGCCACTCCCTTGATGGACCTGACGAGAACGTTTCTGTCGACCCTCTTTTCGTCGGCTGGATTTTTGTAGGTTATGCGAAACGCGATGTAGCGCTTGCGTCCCTCTTTGTCCTTTACGCTCACGGGCTCGTATCTCCTTAAAATAAGATATATGTTTGGATTATGTTCGTGAGTTGTGTTTGGTTGCGGCGGCGTCCGTCATTACGCCGGTTTATACGCATTCCGGCAATCTTCGCAGTTCGACTTCCATCTGCTCGCCGGACACGAGGTCCTTTACAAGCACAGCCCCTTTTTCGAGTTCGTTCTCGCCCACCAAAACCGCCTTTTTGACCCCTATCTTATCCGCATACTTAAGCGCCTTGCCAACGCTGCGCGCCATGAGGTCGACCTCCACCCGCTTTCCCGCCTTTCGAAGCGTCGCGGAAATTCCGGCCGCGCATTCCAGCAGCCGCCCGCCATCGCCGACCGGCACGATGAATGCGTCCGTGCTGCGGGGAGTTTCGAAGGAATATTCCTCTTCCTCGAGTGCGACGATTGTCCGGTCGAAACCTATGGCAAAGCCTGATGTGGGAACCTCCAGTCCGCCAAAGAGCGGCACAAGGCTGTAGCAGCCGCCGCCGCAGAGCTGTTTTTCGGCACCAAGCAATGGCGCGTCTATCTCGAACACAAGCCCCGTGTAATACTCCAGTCCTCTTGCTATCGCAAGGTCGAGGGTGCAGTTCGCAACGCCGAAGCTGTCAAGCAGCCGCATTACATTATCGAGATAGTCGAATGCTACGGAGAGTTCGCTGCCAATCGAATCCGAAAGCAGTGCCCTCGCATCGGGAATGCTTTTGCACCTTATGGTCGCAAGGAACCGTTTTGCGTCCGCGGCGCCGACCCCTTTTTCGGACAGGAACTTTTCGAGTGATTCATATTCAGACTTGTCTATAAGGCGCATGGCCGCCCTTTCGTCGCAACCGTCAAGGCCGAGGCCCGTTATGAGCGGTTTTAAGACGCCAAGGCTTCCGACCCGAAGGACTATCTGCTGCACGCCTGCGCTTTTGAGCGCCTCGTATGCGAGCGATATGACCTCAGAGTGGGCGAGAGGGGAGTTGGGACCTATGAGTTCGCAGCCGATCTGCCAGAATTCGCGGTATCGCCCTTTCTGCGGCCGGTCGTATCTGAAGCAGTTGGAAAGGTAGAAAAGCTTGAGGGGTTTTGTCTCGCGCTGCATCTCGTTGACGTAGAAACGCATGACCGGCGCCGTGAGTTCGGGCCGTAGCGCGAGCCTGCGCCCGCCCTTGTCCGTGAAGTCGTAAAGTTCGTCGATTATCCCCTCTCCGCTCTTTGCGGTCAGGAGTTCGAGGTTCTCGAACGTGGGGGTCTGTATCTCCCGGTAACCGAATCTTTCGAAGCACTCCCGCATGTTCTTTTCGACAAGCCTGCGTCTATACATCTCATCAGGCCCAAAATCCCTCGTGCCGCGGGGTTTTTCGAATTTGCACTCATCAGCCATTGAAATCAGGTATGAATATCGGGAAACCTTTAAAAACAGTTGCGTGAAGTCATGCCTTAAAACATCCGAAACGGCTCCGCACCCGGGAAAAATACTTAAATATACGCATCAATTCCTTTAATGGGTACCGGGATGCACGGGAAAGCTGTAAGCGCCGCATTAGTCGTTATTCTATCGTTAACCCAGTTGGCAATCCCGCTGCTGGTGATTTTAACTCCGGCCGAAGCGCAGGGGTTTCTTTATCCGTTCAGCATCTCATCGGAGAAGACTGCCGCCGATGTCGACCCCGGCGGAGTCACGATTTATGAAATCATTGTCAAAAACGACGGCTACCTCCCAGAGATCCAGAGGAATAATATAAGCATCTCCGGTTCTTCTGTCGTCGGATGGAGTGTCGTGATAAGCCCGCAGGAGTTGAATCTCGATGCAGGCGAATCGGCTGTAGTGGACGTTTTGATTTATGCTCCTGCAAACGCCCCGGCGGGCATGAGTGTGTTGCATGAGGTAACCGCAACATCAAGCATGTCGTCGGATGCCCAGACTCTTTCGTTCAATACAACGGTCAGGCAGGTATATGGACTTGAAATATCTTCGAACCGGACTTCCGCGACAGGCAAGGCCGGCGAGATCGTGCGCTACGAGATTAGCGTTTCGAACAGGGGCAACGGCAACGACGTGGTGGAACTGAACCTTTCAGGCGAACCTGAATGGCAGTCCGTGATTTCGCCGACCGGTATATTGCTCAAGGCTGGCGAAATGAAGAAGGCCGAACTGCAGGTAACGATACCGGCCGACCAGACAGATGTGGCCTCGAAGGAGATAACGATACGGGCGACCTCTGCCGGCGGCAGGTCGTATAACCTGACGGTGTCGGTTTTCGCATACGCCGCACCTGTGCCGGACGACGGCTCTGACGATGCCGACGACGGACAGGATAGCGACACCGAAACGGAGCCGCAATACACGATAATCGCACTCGGAGTGCTCGCCTCGCTCATTATACTCACGCTCGCCCTGATACTGCTTTTAAAAGGCCGGAAAAAGGCGGATATCGAGCTCAAGTGCGACGAGGCCACGCACGTCACGACTCCGGGAAGCGGAACCGTTTACATCCTCGAGGTGAAGAACAAGAGCCGCAGAAGGGAAACTGTCCGCATCGGCGTATCGACGCCACCGGCCGGATGGAATGCGAGGGTCGACGAAGAGGAGGTCATCCTTGCGTCAGGCGAGTCGCACGTCGTCAAGCTTCACGTCGATTCGCCAAAGAATGCGGGAGACGGCAGTTCCTGTAGGGTGACTGTGAACGCCATACTCGCAAGCAACCTGCGCAGGCGCGAAGTCGTCACTCACACCGTCATCAAGGAAAGGAAGCCCGGCCTTCGCATAGCCGCGATAACTAACGACCCGCAGTATCCGATACCGAAAGACGGCGTCCACACTAAGGTGAGGGTGGAGAGCAGCGACAACCAGGACACTACCACGACGATAAAGCTTTTCGTGGACGGCGAACTGAAAGGTTCAAAGCGCATCGTGGTTCCTGCGTGGGGAACAGCAGAGGCAAAGTTCCTCTGGCTCTGCTTCAGGCACAACCCCGAACTCAAGGTGCGCCTTGAGTGACAATGGTGTAAAAAAGCAGAAAGCACAAAATCGGGCTCTGCTAAAAATAGCGCTATTTTTTGGGTTATTTGTTTATTTATGCGCCATCGCTTAGCGTATTGTATGTATCCAGCGCCTGCAAAAGGCCGTATCCATAGCGGTTGTCGTGCGGCGTGGCCTGGCCCGGACACTTGAATGCCGTGCGCATGAATGCGTTTTTGAATGCGGTGATTGCGGTAAGGTGTCCGCCGTTCTCGCCATCTGTCCTGTATTGAGGCATGGCCTCGAGCATAAGCGCTATAGCGGCGGCGACAAAAGGCGTCGCCTGGCTAGTCCCGGTAGCCGACGCATAGGTCTGTTTTTCCCCGTCGCTCCAGGCGGATGAAACCATAACTCCGGGTGCTACGAGTTCGGGTTTCTTGTTTGGATCGCTTCGCCGCGAGAGAAGGCCGTTGTCCCCCTTCGAGCTTTTTTCGTATATGTTCCTGTTCTTGTCTATCGCGCCGACCGCAATGACGTTGGCTGCGGATGCCGGGCTCGACACGTCGCTCGAATCGGGATAGGCGTTGCCGGCGGCGGCGACCACGAAAACGCCCTTTGCTATAGCGTTATTGCAGGCCGTTTCGACTGATGTTCCCAAAATGGGGAGCGTCCCGCCGCCAAGGGAGAGGCATATCACGTCAGCGCCGTGCTCGACACAGAAATTTATCCCTGCCGCCACGTCCGCGGTGTTGCCCGAGCCGTCTGCCGCTATGGCTTTGACGACCACCAGCTTTACGTCGGGTGCGGCGCCTTTTATGTTTACCCCGTGAAACAGGCCCGACGACGCGCCGCGGGCCGCGATTATGCCTGCCACGTGGGTGCCGTGTCCTTCGTCGTCGTAAGGCGCGACCTTGCCGTTCACGAGGTCGAGCCATGCAACGACCGCGTCCTTCCTGAACTCCGGATGCTCCGCGTCTATGCCGGTATCGACTATGCCGACGGTTATATCCTTGCCTGTGAATCCCATCGCGTTGAGCCCGGATATCTGCGTCATCTCAAGCGCCCATGCGCTGTCGCTTGCGCCTATGCACCCGCCAAGCGATGCCGATATGAACAGCGCTGCAGCCATGAAGGCAAAAACCCCGTATCTTCCGACTATCCTCATCCAAACACCCCATTATAGATTGATCCTTTTTCCCGACGCCTCGCGCTTGAATATGCCGAAGTCGGCAACCTGACCCAATGTCTCGCCGTCGAACACTGGCCCGTCCTTGCAGACCCGCAGGCCCGCGCCGATGGAGCACTGGTCGCACACTCCCACGCCGCACTTCATGTAGCGTTCGAGGCTGGCATAAGTCGGAACGTCATGCTTCAGGCCGAGCGCGACGACTTTTTTCATCATCACTTCCGGACCGCAGGTGTATATCGCGTCGTAGCCGCCCGTATCGAGCAGTTTTTCCGCGACGTCGGTAGTGAATCCCTTCATGCCGCAGCTTCCGTCGTCGGTGCACTTGTGATACCCGATGTCCATGCGCTCAAAGCGCTCCGCATAGAGAAGCAAATCTTCACAGCGCGAGCCATGTATGAGTGTGACCGAATGGCCCGCCTCAAGCGCACGCTCGACCGTTGGCAATATAGGAACTGCGCCCGTGCCCCCTGCAATCATAAGAAGATTTGAACTTTCTTTTGGCAGGCTGAAACCGTTGCCGTAAGGTCCGCGTATGCCGATCTTGTCCCCCACGTTCAGTTCGTGGAGTTTGGTCGTGCAGTCGCCGAGTTTCTCGACCGTTATAGCGGAAACCTCGCCCGCCTCGGCCACGCCCATCGGAATCTCGTCCACGCCCGGAAGCCAGACCATCAGGAACTGCCCCGGCTTAGCTGTAGCGATCCCGGCGTCCCGAAAGCGGAACGTCTTGTGGGATGGAGTTTCGGAAACGATTTCGAGTATCTCTGTAACGCGCGGAGTATCGGTCATGACAAATCGGTACAGGCAATATCTGGGAAATTAAATAGGTTGGGGTAGATGAATTATGACCATCTGGGATTGCCAGCCATTATCGCCCCATTGTGTTTCCAATAACGAGGGATAAATACATTATACAATTCCATCGAGATATATCCCTTTTTGAAGTTATCTTCGTTTTTGCAGTATCTCCGAAAGAAAATTGTAATCAACCGCATTCCTTATAACCAAGTTAATCACAGCACTTTCATTTTTTCTGCACATTCCCCACAAATAGAAGG
>PGXE01000081.1 GCA_002838935.1 Thermoplasmata archaeon HGW-Thermoplasmata-1
AGATTGATTCTATCTTTCCTCTTGGTCGGGGCATAAACTCACCAAGAGAGAATATGATTTAAAAGTATAATAAACTATCTTAAATCAGGACACTACCGTTCGCTTCGGCATCGATTTTCCAGTGGGCCATCCCTTCGCCCCGGTCGGAAGGGGGCATACCTTTTACGGCGTCATCAGGGCATCGCGGCCCGGTGTCTGCAACAACCTCTTCGGTTTCTTTCATCATCGGATCCGGCACGTATTCGATTTGCTCTTCTGAATCCTTAATCTCTGCATCTTGGGTTTTTTCTCCCCCGATGCATCCTGCAAAGGCCGACAGAAAGAGCAACGCCGCAATCATACAAACAAGCATGTTTCTTATCCTCATATCAGTCTCCTGGGAATTTCCCCATAGTGTTGTTGTTTTAAAACAATTTAAATTTTTCGGCAAATCGAAATTTAAAACGGAATAGAATTGATGTTATGAAAAAGATGTAAAAATGAAAGGGTCGCTTAAACAATACCTTGGTCGAGCATCGAGTTTGCCACCTTGAGGAAACCCGCGATGTTCGCACCTACAACGAGGTTGCCCTTGTTGCCGTACTTCTCGGCAGCGTCGTAGCAGCTCTTGTAGATGTTGACCATTATGTCGTGGAGCTTCGCATCGACTTCCTCTGCGGTCCAGGAGAGGCGCATGCTGTTCTGGCTCATCTCGAGGCCGGAGGTCGCTACACCGCCCGCGTTTGCCGCCTTTGCCGGGCCGACCACTACGCCGTGCTTTTGCAGATAGTCTACGGCTCCGGGGGTGCAGGGCATATTGGCCGCCTCGGTCACGTGCTTGCAGCCGTTCGCTACGAGCTTCTTCGCGTCTTCCTCGTGTATCTCGTTCTGGGTCGCGCATGGTATTGCTATGTCGCACTTCACGCCCCACGGCTTCTCGCCGGGGAAGAACTGGGCGCCGAATTTGTCTGCGTAGTCCTTTATCCTGTCGTTGCCGCTTGCCCTGAGCTGGAGGAGATAGTCAACCTTCTCGCCGGTGACGCCGTCCTTGTCGTATACGTAGCCGTCAGGGCCGGAAAGGGTTATCACCTTCGCGCCGAGCTGGTCGCACTTCTTCGCGACACCCCAAGCGACGTTGCCAAAACCGGATATTGCAAGCGTCTTGCCCTTTATGTCCGCACCGTCAGTCTTGAGCATCTCCTGCGTGAAGTAGACCGCGCCGTATCCGGTAGCTTCAGGGCGTATGAGCGAGCCGCCCCAGTTCCTGCCCTTTCCGGTAAGAACCCCGGTGAACTCGTTGCGCAGTTTCTTGTACATGCCGAACATGTAGCCTATCTCGCGTCCGCCGACGCCTATGTCGCCTGCGGGGACGTCGGTGTCGGCGCCTATGTGGCGCCATAGCTCCATCATGAAACTCTGGCAGAAGCGCATGATCTCCCCGTCGGACTTGCCTGCGGGGTTGAAATCGGAACCGCCCTTGCCGCCGCCCATCGGGAGGCCGGTAAGCGAGTTCTTGAATATCTGTTCGAATCCGAGAAACTTTATGATGCTAAGGTTCACGGACGGGTGGAACCTTATGCCGCCCTTGTAGGGACCTATGGCGGAGTTGAACTGGACGCGGA
This sequence comes from Thermoplasmata archaeon HGW-Thermoplasmata-1, assembly GCA_002838935.1. Taxonomy (GTDB): domain Archaea; phylum Thermoplasmatota; class E2. Next base: position 1,602 of record PGXE01000081.1, read on the forward strand.
AGCCGCGGTTCACCTGCACTTCGCCCTTGTCGTCGACCCATGCGACGCGGAACATCATCTGGCGTTCGGGCTCGACGATGCGCTCGAGTATCTTCGCCTTAGCGAATTCGGGGTGCTTCTTTAGGACCGGTTCAACCGATTCGAGCACTTCCTCTACTGCCTGGTGGAACTCCTTTTCGCCAGGGTTTCTGGCGATAACCTTCTCCATTAATTCGTGAGTAGACATGCGGCTCCTCTCCGTAGTGCCTTTCTGGCACGGGCTGTGATGCTCAAGGAATTTATACGCTTTTCGTTGGCGATTTGCAGGTAGTGAAAAAAACAAAGATTTATCTTATGCCAAAAGATGCAAAATAGCAGACCCGTGGCAATTTTATCGCGGCATCAGGCGGATTTGGGCAAAAGATCGTCGAGCCACTTAGCGCCTTTTTGATAATCCAGCGAAAAGAACCGCCCGTGGTCAATAGGGTCCTTTGCCTGGTGATACTTGAAGTGCATTTTTCCGTTGCGCAACGCCAATATCTCTATTTTCCCGCTGGAATGCGACATAATCAGCCGTGCGGTCTTGGCAAGACCGCTCATCTTGCGTCTTGCTTCTTTCAATATCCGGTAAGATTCAGCGAGTTCGAGCTGGAAATGGGTGCTGTTCTTGACAGGCCTGCACTGGAACACATAATAGGGTCTAACGCCGATATACGCAAGCCTGTTGAACAATTCGGCCAGCGTGTCCGGTTCGTCGTTTACGTCCCGTAACATGACGGACTGGTTCATTACAAATACCCCCGCATCGTTAAGCAATCGTATCGCATCCGAGGACTCGCCAGTGATTTCCCGCGGGTGGTTGAAATGGGTTACTATGTAAAGGCGCGACTCCGGAGAAGAGTATTTTTTGAGTATGGAAATTATTTCCGGATCGGTAGTGAACCGCTGCGGCAGGAATACAGGGGCCTTCGTACCGATACGCACCATCTTTACGTGCTCTATCGATAATAGGTCGCCAAGTAGACCGTCAAGAATTTCGTTTGGGAGCATCAACGGGTCCCCGCCGCTCAAAAGCACGTTGTCTATCTCTGCGTGCTCGCGAATATATTCGACCTGCGCCTTGAAATCCCGCGCAACTTCGTTAGAAGAATCCTTTTTGTATCTCAGGCGGCGCCTGAAACAATAGCGGCAATATCCGAAGCATTGGTCGGTGCATAAAAACAGGGCCGTAGGCGAATACTTGTGCTCAAGGCCAACTGTTTTCGTGATAGACAATTCATCGCTTGGATCCAGTTCCCCGGATTCGCATAACTCGTCTATGGACGGAACAACCATCCGCCGTAATGGGTCGGAAAGATCTTTGGGATTTATCAGGCTTAGATAATAGGGGGTTATACTCAACGGAAATTTCTTGATAAGCTCCGGTAAAACCCCAAGTTCCTCTTCTGTTAAGAAGATCTGCTGCCGGAGTTCTTCAACATTGGTTATCGTGCTCTTAAGTTGCGTTTTCCAGTCTTCATCATGATATAAACTCATGGAAATTCCTCCACCAAGGATTGAATGCGAATGGAGCAAAGTAACGGGGGCATATTGCTAAAAAGACACACTGACACGCCCCGCTACTGCGCGAAGGATTCATATTTTTGGTATGTTATCATAGGAATCGGGAAAAATAAGTGTTTCCCCGAATGTTTTTATAAAATAACCTAACGGGCGGCATTTTTTTGAAAAGGGGAAATTTTGTATAAAGGGTGTGCCTCGGTGTTGAATACTGCGTTTTCGTAGTCGAGCCGCGAATCTTCGAACAGCAGGTAACAGTATTTCAGCGTCTCCGCAAGGAAGAAACTGTCCATGTAGTCGCCCTGCTTCTTTGTCGCAACGTCGTCGAGTTTGGTGTAACCGGCTTCCACGCGGCAGTGCTCGACTATATCCTTGAACATCGAATAGCCCATCTCCCGATACTTCTTTTCGCCGGTCGCCTTCCACAGGTGGTAGGCGGACTCGATTATCTCCGGGCGCAGTTCGTAGTTGCCTGACACTATAGTCATTGTGGAGTAATCCATGAGTTCGGGCTCGATTCCCCAATGGTTCCACATATAGTAGCCGGAATCCATGAGCTTTTTCGCCTGTTCGAGATTCCCCGATATCGCAAGAAGCCCGGGCATGAACATATGCAGGGCGCCAAACGTCGTCGCTTCCCGCTGACCGGTTACCATATCGGCAGAACCGTACCACACCCGCCCGTCAACCTCTTCTGCCAGATGCTCGTTAACCGCGGCTATGCAAATGTCGTACATATCTTTGAAATCCGGGTCGTCGAAGAGCACCCATGCCTTCCAGAGATATTCTAGGTAAGAATCTATGCCGCCACCTATGTGGGAAACCGGCGAAGTCCACAATCCGAACCTCGTATCTATGTTACTGCCAAGGAGATCTGTCGTCGGCGACCTGCGGTCGTAAACGGCGACCACCGCCTTCTTTGCCGCATTGTAATACGACTCATCGCCAGTAAGCTTGCTCAACATGCCGAACTCCAGCATGAGCGTCCCCACCTCTGCAGGATTGGTCGTGGCCCCGCTCGTCGCCCCGGTTTTGAGATTGACGTACCTTGCTGGTATGCCTGTTGAAATAAGTGGCGGCTCCACGGGCAATGCGCCGGCCTGTCCGAATGCAGGCATCAGCCTGTCGCCAAGGTCCTTTGCGAGAGCGAGCAGCCCGCTGTCGCCGGAGAACTGGTATGCCGAAAGCAGGCCGCCAAGATGCCTTATCGTAATCTCGAACACCTGCACGTCGATGTCCTTGTCGAACGAGAGATTGCTTTTGACGTACTGCACGGCTGCCAAAAATTCGGTATCGAAGTCCATCAGGTATAAAGTATCGAGCGTGTCGACTATCGTCATCAGCAGCGACTCGCCGTACCAATCGTATTTTTCCTTGCTCACGGGTTTCAGAATATCGTGGCCCCAGGCATATTTCTTATATGCGCTCCACGCATGGTAGAATTCCCAAACCACCTCGAGCGCATTTTGCTGCTCGGTTTTCGGTTTTTCCCCTGTCCCGTCATCCGTTGGTGGCGTTACCGCACCCCCGTCGTCCTTTCCCTTGTCGTCCTTCCGCTCGCCGCCGACACAGCCAGAAAATGCCGATAGCAGCATTGCCAGAGCAAGCATAATAACGACTAATATCCTGCATTTCATATCAATATCCCCGCCTCTATGCATCTATATGACATATACGATAATTCTTGCGAACGATAGATAAATATGCCGGAACCCAAAAATCAATTCACGAACAGCGTATCCGTCGAAAACTTGGGGTCCGACGTATAATTTACGCCTATGCGCTTGAGTCCTGCCTCGTCTCCCGGCGTCGGGATGTGCGAGAGGTGGACTTCGCAGCCCCTCAACTTTTTGAGCTGCTCGAGCGCCTCGGCCGCAGTCGGGTTTGAGGCGGCACTTATCGCAAGCGCGATCAACGTCTCCTCAAGATCCAAGCTCTCGTTTCCGGACTCGAGGATTATCTCCTTTAGATATCTTATCGACTCCATGACGTTTGGTGAGAGAAGATGGATGCGGTCAGGTATTCCGGCGAGTGCTTTGAGGGCATTTAACAACATGCTCGAAACTGAATGCATCAATGCCGAGTTTTTGCCGATTACTATGTTGCCGGGCGCAAGTTGCAACGCGGCCCCGCAGTATATCCCTTTGTTGCCCTTTCCCGATCTCTTGGCGTCCTCGGCAGCCCTCCTTGCCGGTTCGACGGCGCTGCGTTCAATCGGGGTTATCCCCAACTCCTGCATCAGAAGTTCGAGTTTTTCGACGGACTCGGCTTCGGCAAGCCCCAAAACATAATCTTTCGCATAATTGAAATATCTGCGGGTAATCTCCTGTTTTGACGCCTCCGCAACCGCTTCGTCGTCCGTTATGGCAGAACCTACCCGGTTCACGCCCATGTCGGTCGGGGAGTTGTATATGGACGGCATCCCCGTGATGCGCTCGAGTATCTTCTTTAAGACCGGAAATATCTCGATATCCCGATTGTAGTTAACAGCGGCGGTTCCGTAAGCCTCAAGGTGAAACGGATCTATCATGTTTATGTCCCCAAGCTCTGCGGTGGCAGCTTCATACGCCATGTTGACGGGATGCTTTAACGGAAGATTCCAGACCGGAAATGTTTCGAACTTCGAATATCCCGATACGATGCCGCGCTTGTGGTCGTGATACATCTGGGACAGGCAGGTGGACAGCTTGCCGCTGCACGGGCCAGGCCCGGTGACGACGACAAGGGGTTTTACGGTTTCCACGTATTCGTTCATGCCAAAACCCTCCTCGCTTACGACCCTCCCCGCATCGGCAGGGTATCCTTTTATGAACCTGTGGATGTAGACCTTGACGCCCCTGCGCTCGAGTTTCTTCTTGAACTGCTCGGCGGCAGGCTGCCCTTCGAACCGCGTTATCACCACGCCGACGACGCCGATGCCCCACTGTTTTAACTCGTCCATCGTCTTCATGATGTCCGATTCGTAGGTTATGCCGAAATCGGCGCGCATCTTCTTTTTCTCTATGTCGCCAGCGTAGATGCAGAGTATGACCTCCATTTCGTCCTTTAGCTCCTGCAAAAGACGCATCTTCACATTCGGGTCGTAACCCGGAAGCACGCGCGACGCATGATAATCGAAAACCAATTTGCCGCCGAATTCGAGGTAAAGCTTGTTCTTGGAGTTCCTCACGCGGGCCATTATGGCGGCAGTCTGTTCACTTAGATACGTCTCGTTGTCAAAACCGATTCCTTTCATTCGCATCCCGTCCGAGTCGGAAACATCAATTAAGGTTACCGCCACCGCTTTTTTAATGGTTTTGATTTTTATGCTGTGTGGCATGATTCGAGAAATATGGCCGGTCTTTATATATGAGAATCAGATGATCATTTATAAACTATTTAAATGAAATACCTGAAAAAGACAGTGAAAAGAGATGCGAATACCCGATTGAACGAATCCAATCGAATTCGCGAAGTGAAAGGTCGGTTGCGTCTTTAGTTAATCTCGCTTTGTTAGATTAACCAAACACCTTTACGAATCAAAGATTCGTCGGGCATTCGGATAATTTCGTTTTTGCTCAATTATCCGAACACGCTTCACGAAGCGTTGCTTCGTGGCGTATTTGGGCGCGCTCACTATCGTTCGCTTATCCAAATAGCGCACCGAGGCCGGCCGCGGCATCCTCTTCGCTGACCTCTTCCTCTACTTCCTCTTTCTTCTCTTCCTTTTTCGCGGCTGCGGGTACTGCTGCGGCTGCCGCCGGGGCTGCAGCGGGTGCTGCGACCGCGGTCTTCACGGCTGCCTCGATGTCGACACCCTCGAGGGATGCGACGAGCGCCTTGACGCGGGAAGCTTCGACCTCGACACCCACGGCTGCGAGTATCTTGGTGATTGCGTCTTCGGTTATTGCCTTGCCTGCGGAATGGAGAAGCATTGCGCCATATATATATTCCATGTCTTTTCCTCCTTATATCTATTTTGCTAGTCTTTTGCTAATCTCTTGTTCATTAATAAAATTTGATGAGAATCGTTTTATCCAAAGAGCATGCACGAGACCCCGTCCCGTGTGCTGTTCGTGTCGGTTTTACCCGAACAGCGCCCCGAGTCCGGCTGCTGCGTCTTCCTCGCTGACCTCTTCCGCGTCTTCCTCTTTCTTCTCTTCTTTCTTCGCGGCTACTGCAACCTCTACGGTCGCGGGACCCGCGGTCCTTTCGAGAAGGGCTACGTGCTCTCCGAGACGGGATTTGAGGTCGTCGTCGATGGTGTCTGGCGTTTTGCCTGCGACGGCAAGCATCTGGGCGTAGGCCTTGGCCAGCATGGGCTTAACGGTTTCCGGCACCAGTATGTTTGCCTCCATCGCAAGGGCGACCGACTGGCGGTATGCCCTCTGGACGAGCGTTTCGACAGTTGCGCTGTTCACGACTGCCGCGTTTACCGCGAGGTTGAACGCGCCCGCTATCGCGGACTGGAACTCACCCATGAACGCCTGCGCGTCTATGTTGAGCGTCTCAGGCCTGAAGAATATGCCGCCCTCGAAAACGCCCTGAAGGTTGAGTCCTATCTCCATCGGGAATATATCAAGGCGCGTGAGCATCTGCGCCACTTCGGTCGGTATGACGTCGCCTGCGTTGACGAGGAGTTTGCTCTTCTTTATGACCACCTTTCCGCTCTCTATCGCTGCAGGTATTCCGGCCTTTTGGAGTTCGCCGACTATCGGACCGGGCTTGAAGGGGGTTTCGCCTGCTTCGACGGTTATGTCGCTTGGTGCGATCTGCCCGCCCTTTGCCGGCGCCTTTGACTTGGTCGCCTCGAGCTGTTTGAACAGCTTGAACGGGTTCATGTCGGTCGCTATGAGCGCAACCTGGCCGTCGAGCGAGTTTTCGAGCGCCTTTATGCCGGGAACCTTCTTTTCGGCCTCTTCTATCGCAAGTTTGAGGAGGTTGTTCTTCGCGCTCCTTACCATCACCGAACCGCGCAGGTTCTTTCGCATCTTCTGCATCTGCGGGGAGGGGATGCTGCCTATCTTTATTACGCCGACGACAGGGTTCTCGGTGATCATGCTAGCGAGTTCGACAACCTCGTCGTATTTCCACTTTGCTACGTGCGCCATGAATCTCACCTCAGAATATGCGTACCGCCGGCCCCATTGTCGTCTTTATGTAGACCGAGCCTATGTTCATCCTGCCGCGTTCAAGCCTGCTCTCCACACGCTTTATGAGCACCTCTATGTTCTCCGCAACCTTCTCGGGATCCATGTCCTCGGCACCCACTATGGTGTGGAATGTCTTCTTGTCCTTCGAACGGAGGCGGATGGTGTTGCGCATCGCCTCGATGATGGAAGTTGCGTCGCCGTGCGGGGGTATCGGCTTTGGCATCTTGCCGCGCGGGGCAAGCACCTTACCGAGGGATTTACCTATCGTCGCCATCATTGGCGCTTCGGCTATGAAGAACGTGTACTCCTCGGCGATCTTCTTTATCTTCTTCTTGTCTCCCGCAAGCTCATTGAGCTGCTCCGGAGATATCACCAGTTCCGCGCGCTCTTTTGCCTTGACCGCGGTTTCGCCGCCTGCGAAAACCGCTATCTTGCAATCCCTGCCCCTTCCGTGGGGAAGCTGAATCTCTTCATCGAGGCGGTTCTTCGGGTTTTTCATGTCAACGTTCTTCAAGTTTATTGCCAAATCCAGCGTCTGCTTGAATTTACGTTCACGCGCCGAAGAGCCCTCGATGGCCTTCTTTATTGCGTCAACTATCTGCTTTTCTGCCATGTTTTCACCTCCGTAGTCAAAACGCATGATGCATCGCTTGTTGCTTTGCTGCGTCGGGTCGAAGACGTCGTCTTCTGCTACGGTACAATTCAGAGCATACCGAAGTGGCGTTATCCGCCATTTCCGTTTTTGTAAGCAGTGCTTACTCTATATACTCGCGAGCGTCGGTATATCAAAAGTGGTTAATAAACCTGATGGTGGTTTGAAGGCTTTCCATATATGCGGATGAATGGCCGCGCAGGCGGGATGCGGTTACGGATAGCTACGCAAGATTTAAATACTGTGTTTCCAATAGACTACTTAGAAGGAGGCTAAAAAAATGTTTTCCAAGGAAATAATAGGAAAAATGGTCGTAGACAGCGAACAGGTAGTCATAGGCAGTGTCAAGGAAGTGAAACTGGATTGCGGGGCATACTCCTGGACATCGATATGCGTCAAACCGGCAAAAACGGTCAAGCCGATGATGTCGAAAGATGCAAAGAAGATGATGGATCAGGGAATGATAATCATCCCGACATCGAAGATAGACACTATGAAGGACCAGATACGCATCATCGAACCCGTGGCAAAGCTGCTTGAACTCAAGGAAGAAAACCTCAAGGCTTGATATCTTACTACTCTCTTTTGCTTTTCCCCGGTTTTTGATTTTTGTTCTTGTCTGCATACTCACAGGGTCAGGATTGTTTTTTCAGAATGCTTTTTCCGCTCATTTCCGCCGGTTTTTCGATGCCCATTGAGTCAAGCAATGTGGGCGCTATGTCCGCAAGCACACCGTCGCTTCGCAGTTCCACTTCCTTATCGTAAAAACCCCCGCATATCAGTATGCACGGAACCGGGCTTAACGTATGGGCAGTGAACGGCGTGCCGTCAACTTCAGTCATCATGTCGCTGTTTCCATGGTCTGCAGTTATGATCGCGCTTCCGCCGGACGCCAATACGGCATCGACGACCATCCCGACGCATTCGTCCACCGCCTCGCAGGCCGCAACCGCGGCATCCATTATCCCGGTATGTCCCACCATATCCGCGTTCGCGAAATTCAGGATAATTACATCGTAGCGGCCGGATTCTATCTTTCCGACGCATTCCTGCGCTACTTCATAAGCGCTCATCTCAGGCTTGAGGTCGTAGGTCGCGACCTTCGGGGAGGGCACAAGGAACCGCTCCTCACCCGGAAACGGCTCTTCCATGCCGCCCGAAAAGAAGAACGTGACGTGCGCGTACTTCTCGGTCTCGGCGATCCGGAGTTGCCTCAACCCTGCGTTCGAGACAACTTCCCCGAATGTGTTGCATGGAACATACTTGTCAAAGGCGACCGGAAACGAGAATGTGTCATCGTAGCGCGTGAAGGACGCAAAGAAGAGGCTAAATTTTTTGCGGTCGAATCCTGCGAAATCCGGATCCGTGAACGCCCTGCTCATCTCCCTGCCGCGGTCGGGGCGGAAATTGAAGAAGATGACCGAGTCGCCATCCGATATGGGGGCAGGGTCGCCGATAACCGTAGGCTTGACGAACTCGTCGTTCTCGCCCCTCGCATATGCATCCCGTATGGCGCTTTCGCTGTCGTCTGCCCCGTATCCGTCCCAACGCGTCAGCGCATCGTAGGCGAGCTTCACGCGGTCCCACCGATTGTCGCGGTCCATCGCGTAATACCTGCCGCTTATTGTCCCTATCCTTCCGATACCAAGTGCCGAAATCCTCTCTTCGAGCTGCCGGAGATACCCCTCTGCGCTCCTTGGGGGAGTGTCCCTTCCGTCAAGATACGCGTGTATTACGACCTGATCAGGTGAAAGGCCGCTTCTTTTCGCCATCTCGACAAGTGCGTAAAGGTGATTTTGATGGCTGTGCACGCCGCCGTCGGAAACAAGCCCCATGAGGTGCAGCCTGTTGCGGCCGCCATGAACGCGGTAAACGGCCTTCGAAAGCACGGGGTTTTCGAAGAATTCGCCGGACGAAACGGCGTTGTTTATCCGCAGGAAATCCTGATAGATTATTCGCCCCGCGCCCATGTTGAGGTGTCCGACCTCGCTGTTTCCCATCTGCCCCACCGGAAGCCCGACCGATTCCCCGCTCGAACCAAGAGTAGTCCACGGATAATGTTTTTTGTAGCCATCCATGTTCGGGGTTTTCGCGACCGTTATGGCATTCACGGGCGATGTCGGCGATTCACCCCAGCCATCCAGTATTATGAGCGCAAGCGGTCTTCCCGAATCGTTTAGCTTTTCCATGAATGGACGTATTTAGACTAACTTATTAATAATAATGGTGAAAATAAAAATAGTCCCGAATGAAAGTATAGTTGTCATTCGCGGCAGTTCTGCGCAGATTTTTCTGAATATCACGCCGAATTGAGGCCGACCCGCAACCTAGTTAACTAATATTGCAACTTTTTTCTAAAATACCACCCGCTGACACTGGTGGCATTCTGGTTCCTTTTTCAAGCAAATTGAAATATTCTGCTTCAATGCCTCAT
>PGXE01000082.1 GCA_002838935.1 Thermoplasmata archaeon HGW-Thermoplasmata-1
GTGATTACGTAAGGCATCAAGAAGATGTTCATCAGACAAAATTATCCGCATATTTCCAGGTTGGAAGCCCCGCCTTTTAAGGCGGGGAGGATGTCACGAAGAAAGTATCGGGCATAGAGGTAACCATCAATGAGATAGATGCCGATATCCACAGGGAAGTAAGTCCCGAATACCTGAAAAAACTGGCTGGAATATGCAAAGAAGAGGGCGTCAAGTTCAATGACATGGATGAATTTGACAAATACTTCTCGGCGTGATTGCCTTGCCTTATTCTTTTGAGATAAAAGAGTCGCTGGCTTTCAAGTTGGATAAAATCAAGAAAAAGAATCCTCTTCTTTTCAATAGGATACGAAAAGAAGATAAGCGAGATCATAGAGAACCCTGAACACTACAAACCCCTTCGACATGGCATGAAAGGCATAAGGCGGGCGCACATTGATCCGTTCGTGCTCACATTTGAGGTAATGGGAAACGAAAAACACGTTGTTTTTCTCGATTTCGACCATCATGACAAGATATATCTTTGAAAACTCCCCCTCTCAACAATTTTGCTTTTTACGGTGGGGTCGAAAAGTTGTGAAACAACTTTGAGATAGGACGAATGAGCGTTAGCGAATTAGTGCGGGTCGAGGGATTGTGCAACAATCCCGAAAGAAAACGAATTGCGTGGCAATTCGTTTGAATCGAGGAATTACGAGCCTTTGCGAGTAAATTGCGCCCAATTTCACAGGCAATTTACGAGTCAGACGAAAGTGAAACTTTCGTCGATACGAGTAATTCCGAGATAGAACGTGAACCGAAGCGACGAAGTCGCTGTTTACAAATTTCACATCTATGACATAACAATGAAATTTGGAAACGCCACGAACCGCCGAGCGGTTCGTGAGTGGTTCACGTTCGTAATTGGGATGATCGGAGTAATGAGTGTGGTTAGGCATAAGAAGGCAAAAAAGGACTAATCTGGTCTTTTTATCTTTTTCTTTTAACCATCTTTTTCTTCTTTTCTTTTCTTTCGATTAACGGATTCTTCGACAAATATTTAAAAAGAAACCGCACATATTAAAACTCATGGCAATGTCTGGAAAAGCCAACGATGTAAACCGGGAGATATTCCAAAGGGCGGCATCGTTCCTTGCCGCGCACGGCGCGGTGAAGGTAGAGGTTTTCGGTTCATACGCAAGGGGGGAAGAAAGGCCTGAGAGCGATATAGACCTTCTGGTAAAGTTTTCAGGCCGGAAAAGCCTTCTTGAAATAGTCAAACTGGAACGGGAACTTTCCGAAACGCTCGGCATCAAGGTAGAACTTCTCACCGAAAAAGCGATAAGCCCCTACATTGCCCCCATCATACGAAAAGAGGCGTTGGGGATATACGGATGAAGAAGGACGACGGGGCTTTTCTAAAGCACATGCGCGATGCCATTTTGCGGATTACCGAATATACCGCTAATGTCGGGCATGATGAGTTTATCAAACAGCCGATGATGCAGGACGCGGTCATAAGACAGATCGAGATAATGGGGGAAGCCACCAAATCATTATCTGCCGCTCTTAAAACAAAATATCCCGACGTTCCGTGGAAGGACATTGCAGGCATGAGGGATAAGTTGATCCACGGGTATTTTGGGGTTGACATAGAGGCGGTTTGGGACACAGTAGAGCAGGACATTTCGGAATTGCTGGAAAAAATCGAGAAAATCTTTGAGAATCTTGATTAAGCGACCCCGGCTATCTCTGCGAGTGTAAGCGAGCAGTGCTTCACCAACGCTCTGCGTTGGTGGCATCTTGAACAACTCACGTTGTTCGTTGTCCTGCAACTGCGACGAATCGCTTTTGCGATTCGTAAAGCATCTGGAAATCGAACGGAGTGAGATTTACAGGCACGACGAATCCGAAGGATTCGTAAGGTGCAACCCCCGAACTCCTGACAGAATTGCTTCGCACACAAACAGAATTGCTACGCAATTCGTTCTATCTCGAAAGCGTAGCTTTCTCGACTTCGTCATCTTTCGGAATTTGCGTAGCAAATTCCTCAATCGCGACGAGGGCATTTATGCCCTCGTGCAGTCGCAAAATTCGTTTTCGAATTTTGCTCCTCGCGACTGTTCTGCTTTTCGCCTCTGGGTTGGCGATGATCGGGATGGTTGGGGTCGAGGAATTGCAAAGCAATTCCGAAATAGGACTAACCCGAACGAAGCGAGGGTTAGTGCGTGTCGAGGAATTTGCGGCGCAAATTCCGAGAGAAGGCCAATCGACCGAAGGGAGATTAGCCTGAATTGTTAGGCATAAAAAGGCAAAAAAGTGAATTAAAATATCTTTACAACTTCTTTAGTTTAAAGTGGAGGTTGTTTTTATGTCATTAGAAGAATGGTGGGGGGAATTGGGACGATGGCGGCAAGGGTTGCTAATTTTCGTTGTCGCATGGTTGATATTGACAATAGTTTTTAGCATAGGAACCCTGAAAGAGATAACTTTGTTCGACATCCCTCTTTATTTGATTGCGGTTATCTTGGCTGTATTTTTTTCTCTTGCGATCGGGATCCACATCGCTGCTCGAAAGTTGAAAGATACATCAATTTTTGATGGAAAATAGGGAATAATTTCCGAGATATGACGAATCAACAGGTTCGTCAGTTCTTTTCTCAAAAGGTATGCCCTCACTCACTTCGTTCGTTCGGCAGCAGGAGCAAAGCTTTGTTTTGCGACTTAGCACCTCGAATTTATGAGAGGTGGCGTATTTTTGAATTGCTGCGCAACTCAAAAACTTGAACAAAACTGTGTCAAGTGGTAGTTTCCAAAGGAACAGCAAGCCGGGTTTACATGAAAGCTTTTCTAAAGGTTTCATCAAAATTCATTTTTCGTTTTACGATCTAAATTCCTTGCGTCAACCTTGCGTCATCCTAATCGCCGCAGGTCAGTCAAACTCATTTTGGTTTTTGACGCATTTTTGACGCATTTTGCACCAAAATATATTTTAGATCTTTTCTACCTTCACCAATTGTTCTAAAAATTGCCTTATCAATAAGAAGTGCAAGATCCTTTGTGGCAGTTTCTCTATAGACTTCGCTAATCTTTTGGTATTCCTGTTTGATATTTCCTTGCATTACCTTTGCATTACCTTTGCATTACCTTTGCATTACTTGCATTACTTGCATTACTTTAAAGTATAATTGATCTTTTTACCTTCACCTTCAATTAAAAACACACCTTTTTTAACGATATCTGATAAGTCTAAATAAGCTGTTTTGTTTGAAACTTTATTGAGTTTTTGATATTCGTTGTTTGTTATCTTTTTCTTTTCTTTGACATATTCCACTGCTTTTCTTTGCCTTTCATTCAAGCCAAGTCCGCTCAGGTATTGGTCTGTGTAAATTGACTTTCTAAAAGCAACCACGATGCTTGTTCCGGTATCCTCAAATTCCGGTTCCGGGATGCCCCATTTCCTGCATTCGCCAATCATATCTCTGATTCCACCACCAACATCCTCCACGTATTTAACCCAGAACAGCTGTTTGAACAAAAGAGGGTTATTGGGCACAGATTCGTGTTTTTCCTTCAATTTTTCAATGTTCCAGCCTTCCGGCAGCCTTCCCGGGTTCCATATCTCAATGTAGTCGTCAAAAACCCTTACCTGAACCTTTGAGGGCGATTCGTAATCCCTGTGGACGACTGCGTTTGCTATCGCCTCCCTGATTGCATCGGGCGGATATTCGTATTTCTCTTCCCTCTGCGCCTGCCCCGGAACCAGCCAGATTGCCATTTTGATGTTTCTGAGGACAAAATCTTCCGCCTGGTCTATCAGGTCGAAAGCGTTGCCCGAAAGAGTCTGGAAATCGATATAGGGCTTGAGCGGCTCGTTCCCGGAAAACCTTATGCATTTTACTTCTGACTGCAGGAATTCAGGCTCTTTGGAGAATAACAACACCGCCGCATTGGTCGGTTTCCCGTCTTTTAGTAATTTTAACCCGTCCAACGCTTCCTTGGCCGGTGTGTCCTCGGCAATATTCAATCCCCTCTGGTTTTTTGCCTCGTTTATAAACCAACGTATTTTTCCCCTATCAATGCTCCCCAAATCTGCTCCTTCACAAACCTGTCCATCCCAGTAAACTCCGGACGAGCGCATCGCCAGTTTCCGTATCTCCTCGTAACCCATCTTCTGGTTTGACCTTCCGACTCTCTTGAATGCCCTGCCGCAGGCAAAAACCGGCTTTACACTGCTCTCCGATACCTTGACAACGATAATGCTTTTGCCTTCGGCTTCTTCAATTTTGATAGATGGAAACACAGGTGGGTCGGTGTTCTGCTTTATCTGATTCGCAAGATTTTCCAGGGTTCTTTTCCCGATTCCGCGCCCACAATATTCCCATCGTCGCTCCTGCCGATAACTATCTTTCCTCCCGACGTATTGGAAAAAGCCGAAACGCTCTCCACTATGTCCCTGTGTTGGGCAAGCGACGGCTTGAACTCCACACTTTCGGATTCGTGTTTCATCAGATGCACAATGGTTTTCGCGGTTTTAAATATGAGGGATGCCGACCCCGACCTTTTTCGACCTTCGACTCGCGACGAGGCGTACCTCGTGCTATCTCAAAGCAAAGCTTCTTCGATTGCTACGAGGGCATTTATGCCCTCGTGCAGTCGCAAGCTTTTTTCAAAAGCTAGCTCCTCGCGACTGTGATGCTTTTCACGGTTGGGTCGAAAAGTTGTGAAACAACTTTGAGATAGGACTAATGAGCGAAGCGAATTAGTGCGGGTCGAGGGGTGAGTGAAAACGAGCCCTGAGATAGACCGAAACAAAGTTTCGGGCGTGTCGAGGAACTGCGAAGCAGTTCCGAAATAGGGCGAATGTTGAAGCGAAAGCGAAACATTCCGCCCGTGTTGAGGAAATGCATAGCATTTCCGAGATAGGACTAATGAGCGAAGCGAGTTAGTGCGTATCGTGAAGCGCGATAGCGGTTCACGAGAAACCTGCCGCAAAGCGGGAGGTCGAATTGTGAGACATAAGAAGAACAAGAAGTAAGATTTCATCTTTTCAATGAAACTTTTCTTCGCGAAAAGTTCCACAGTAATCTTTATTATAGGTTATACCATTCGGTAACTTACCATTCGGTAACTTACCATTCGGTAACCTGATAGGTTCCGAACGGCAAACCGGCAAATTTAGGTGAGGGTATGAAAAATCCATTCATTTACGGGGTAACGGTAACAGGCGAATATTTCACGGGACGCGAAGAGGAGATGAGGGAAATAACTTCAAGTTCGCTGAGCGGCCAGCACATCGTTCTTTATTCCCCCAGAAAGATGGGCAAGTCCTCGCTGATCGAGGAGATGTTCAACAGATTCAAGAAAAAGCAGGGCAAAGAAGTGGTTGCGTTCCGTATCAGCCTTGAACGGGTCGAATCTAAAGAAGCGCTCGCGAGGCTGATAATCAACAAGACCGTGGAGAACGCATACACCTCTGTTGAAAAACTCTTAAAGGATGCGAAGGAGCTGTTTTCGAGGATCCGCGTAAGGGCGTTCGCGGACATGGATGGCAGGATAGGCGTAGAGCCGTTTTTCGCCGACGCCGACGCCGACGCCATTCTCGAAGATGCCCTTGAACTGCCTGAAAAAGTGGCAGGTAAAAAGGGCATTCGCATCATAATCGCGCTCGACGAATTCCAGCGCATAGAAAAACTGGGCGGCGCATCGCTTGAACGCCTGTTCCGCTCGATCATGGAAACACAAAAGAACGTCAGCTATATCTTCACCGGAAGCGAGAAGCACCTTCTCCACATGATATTCGGGGAAAAAGAGAGGCCGTTCTACAGGTTTGCCAAACAGATGGAACTTGCGCCGATGGCAAAAGACGTTCTCGGAGAATTCGTAATCTCCAGGGTGCGTGCGACCGGCAAGGGCATAGACGAAGAGGCTGTCAAGTGGATAGTGGCTTTTAGCGAAGGAATTCCGTTTTACGTCCAATGCCTCTGCCATGAAGCGTGGTATGGTTCCGAATCCCGCATATCCCCGGAATCTGTCCGCGGCGCAATGGAACAGAAGATATTGCCGATGCTGTCTGCCGGATATTCCATAATTTGGAATCGCATCAACGGCTCAGTCCAGCGAAAACTGCTTATCGGGCTGGCGAAGGATGACGGTCTTATAAGGTCCGGTGAGCGAAAGGTATATTCCAAAGAGTTCATCCGCGATCACGACCTGACATCCAGCGCAAGCGTGCGAAAGGCGATGAAGGCACTGGATGGCATGGATCTGGTTTATGAAAATCGCATATCCGACTTTTTTTTCAGGGACTGGCTCAAAAACCAGGCATTGGAATGAATTCGGCTAGATGTGTGAGTGAACGTTAGTGAGCGAACATATAGCACGAAGCGCGGTAGCGCTTCGTGAACGTCCGCAGATTGCGAACAGGGTGAGCAATCGAGGACATGACGAAGCCAAAGGATTCGTAAACGTCCGCAGATTGCGAACAGGGTGAGCAATCGAGG
>PGXE01000083.1 GCA_002838935.1 Thermoplasmata archaeon HGW-Thermoplasmata-1
GGATTGAAACCTGCACGTTCTTTGTCATATATACAATGTATATACTACTATTATTTAAAACCTTCTATTTGTGGGGAATGTGCAGAAAAAATGAAAGTGGTGTGATTAACTTGGTTATAAGGAATGCGGTTGATTACAATTTTCTTTCGGAGATACTGTATGTTGTGGAAGAAGTGCGAGCCGTGGGACGGATCGACCCGGAATCCTTCGAGCGTGACCTCCACTATCGCCCTTGCGTTTGATATCTGGCTCCAGTTGACAGGCACCCCCAGCCAGCGATCGCTGCTGCCCCAGCGTCCGGCCCCTATGAGGACGTAGGGAGTGCCTTCGAGTTTGCGGTTCATTTTTTCCAGTTCGGCCGCAATTTCGTATGTTTTGGAGTTGTCAAAGAGTTCGGGCGGTATGAAGACCACGTCGCGCACGTTGTCGAGGATGCCGTTTCCAAGCGCGTTTTCGGAGTATGCGATAGATCCTGCAATCTCCTCTTCATTTATTGCGACCGCCCGGCTTTCCCTCATTGCGAGAAATGGGCGTATCTGCAGTACGAACAGCCGCGGCCTCTTTTCCTCGTCGAGAGAGGATGCGAACTCGACCTCGACCGACCCGCCGATGCCCATCTCGCTTAACTTCAGCAGGTCGTCCATGATCGGCGCAAGCGGAAAAGCGGAGTGCTTTAGCATGCCGGCGAAGGTTACGATGCGCGCCCCGTCACTCCAAATTCCGTCTCTCACGATGCCGTCGTTTATGTCGTATACGCTGCCTATCTGGTCTAGCGTACCGTCCTCTTCGGCGTCCCCCAGGTCGCACAGGCGCAGCGTCTCCCCTTCCCCGCAAAGAAGGTCGAAATCGCTTTTTCCCATATCGATGGCGTAGAAGTTGCTCTGCGAACTTCGCAGCATCTCCTCGACGGTGGAAAATCCGGGCATCGCGCCCGGCCGCTTGGGCGAGAAGCTCACCGCCCTGCCGCCGTCCACCACCGTCTTGCCAAGCCCGAGAGCCGCGCTCACTATCCCCTCCTCGCGGGTAAGTGGCGCAAGCGGATAGAAGTTGCGGGACTGCCCGACGCCCGAGAATGCCGGGTAGAAACGGTCGTCGAATCCGTTGCCGACGACCTTCTGTATGACGACAGCCATCCTCTCCTCCTCGACCGTGTGGGACGTGGTTTGCAGATAGGCTCTCGCGGCTTTGAAGAACGTCGATGCGTACACCAGTTTTATCGCAAGGCACAACTGGTTTAGCCTTGTATCGTCGTCCTGGTGGTTATTCGGTATCAGGTAGGTGGCGTATATGCCCGCAAACGGCTGGTTGTAGGAATCCTCAAGCAGGCTCGAAGAGCGGACGGCGAGAGGATAGCGGACGCTTTTCAGGTAGCTCCGCAGGGATTTTCTCATCTTTGCGGACAGCCTCCCTGCGGCAAAGAGCGAAGCGATATCGGCGTCGTCCATATTGACGCGTATCTTCTCGTAGAGCCCGTTTAGCGACATGAACCTGTCGAACTCGTCGGTCGCAACCACGAGGGTCGACGGTATGCCGATATGCCACTCGGGGTAATTATCTATCAGCCCGCTCTTTCGCAGCAGGGATGCGAGAAACGCTAATCCCCTGCCCTTGCCGCCAAGCGAACCCGTGCCGTATTTCGTGAAAGTCTCTTCAAGCTCGAAGTCCTGCTGCTCGAAGTCGGTGATTATGTCGAAGTGCCTCCTGCGCCGCCACTCGCGAAACGTCCGCAGGAGATAGCGCCTGACCTCCTCCTCGCTTGCGAAGTCGGATACGCATCTTTGGCGCAGTTCGCGTGCAAGTTCGAACTCGCCTCTTGCCATCAGCCAGTTCGAGAAGTTGTTTGCCTCGCCGTGGTATATGAGCGATTCGGCAGGTATGGACTCGAGCATGTCGGCAAGTTCCTTTATGCTCGCCGCCTTTCCGACGCGCCGGCCGCTTGGAAGCTTGAATATGAAATCACCGAATCCGAGCCTTCTTTTCATGAACTTTCTGAGATCGGCAAGCAGGGTCTCGGAGTTCTTCTCAAGAAAAGGCAGGCTCATCGACTCGGCGCGCGCCCTGTGCTCGCCGTGGGACGACTGGACGAGAACGGGCACATAACCGTCGACTGCCTGCGCAAAGCAAAATCCCGCCCCATCGTCGTTGCACCCGTCCCTTGGATAGGCGACGTCGGTGATTACGCCCATTATATATTCGCGGTGGCGCGTATAGAGTTCCATCGCCTCCTCGAACGTTTCGGCAAGCAGTATCTTCGGCCTTGCCCGCCTCCTCAAGAAACGCTCGTGCTCGTTCAGGCTCTTCGAGACCAGCTCCTGCGTCTGCCGCAGCACCTCCGTATACATCATCGGCAGGAAAACAGAGTAGTACCTGCACGAATTTTCTATTATTAGGATGACTCGCACCTGCCCGTTTGTCGTATCGGCATCGACGTTGGCGCGGTCTTCGAAATACTTCGTTATCGCAAGGAAAAGGGCAGAGTCCCCGGTCCACAGGAACACCTTGTCGACCGATCCGTAGTCTCCCGGCTTGTGGTAATGCGGCAGGTCGGCGGTATTGGTGACTAAGAGCACGACCGGTATGCCGGGCTGTATCTCCTTTGCCATCCTGCCGAATTCGAGGGGATCGAGGTCGAAGAGATGGGTCATGGTCACGACGAGGTTGTATTCGTGCCTCTTGAGTTCCCCGAGAGCCTCTGCCGCCGACGAAACGCGGTTTATGCGCGGCGGGGACGATAGGTCGAGATCCTGGTATTCGCCGAATATGCGTTCCGAAAGCCCGCCGTCCTCCTCCAATATGAACGCGTCGTAGGGGCTTGAGACAAGCAGAATCTCGCGCATCTTCACGCGCATCAGATCGTGGTAGCCGCGGAATTCGGGTTTTGCCCGCACCGCCGCGTCAAGCCCGCTCTTTGAAGCCACGCCGGCTTTGGTGGAATCAATCATAATCAAGTAAAGGCCCAACAGCTATTTATTTATTGCCGATGGGCGCAGTCAGGCAATCCGTTTCATGCGAAAAGATACAGGTTCGAAAAAGCGTATTTCCTATTTGATTTTCTACTCGATTTCCTAACGGAGCCGCCGCGCCGTCATCTTCAGAACCCCGATACCGTCTATGCCCGCCTCGACCACGTCGCCGTCGCATATTTCGCCAACGCCCGCAGGCGTTCCTGTTGCTATGAGGTCGAAAGGCTCAAGCGTCATGACCTGCGATATGGCGGATATGAGCCGCTCCACAGAAAATACCATGTCGGAAGTGCTGCCCGACTGCCGCGTCTCCCCGTTCACCTTTAGCCAGATGCCGAGTTTTTCAGGATCGATTTCATTCGATGGCACTATTTTTGGCCCGGTCGGCGCGAAGGTGTCAAACCCTTTCGATACGGTCCACGGCATTCCCGATTTTTTCGCCTCCTCCTGAATGTCCCTTGCGGTCACGTCTATCATGATCGTGTAGCCAAGCACATGCCGCATCGCCTCTTCAGGAGTAACCATGCGGCACCTGTCTTTTATCACGACGCACAATTCCACCTCGTGGTCCACCCTTTTTGAGGCGGCGGGTAGCAGTATCGCGCCCCCGCCGGATACGAGGGCTGTCGCCGGCTTGAGAAAAAACGTCGGCTCGCTTGGCAAGGGCTTTCCCATCTCCCGCGCATGGCCGGCGTAGTTCCTTGCGACCGCGACGATCTTGCCTGGCCTTATATCAATTTCATTGCCGTCGAAATCGATTAGCATGTTCACACCCGAAACGATAAAAAGCAATTGAAAACAGTGATAAAAAGATGTGCGCCTGCGCCTTGCCGGTCAGATGTGCTTGTAGGTCTTGTCCACAAAGAACAGGACCGCGCCTATTGGGCATACGAATATGGCAAGCAGGAGCCAGAGAATCTCGTTTTTTCCCCTGCGGTCATAATACCAGTTTAGCAATGCCAGCACCAACAGAACCACACCTATTATTCCGAGATACCACATTTTTTCACCCCGTTATCACTTGAATATCAGGCACTTCCAGACCCACTTCGCGGTGTAGTCGTTTAGGCCGTTCTTGTAGAGCGTTACCGCAACGGTATCGCCTTTGTCCGGCATCTTCGTATCGCCCTGCTTTATGATTATGCTGTTTCCGCCATCGTCCTTTACCGTAAAGGTGTTGGTGGCCGCGCTGACGCTCGTGACCTCTCCTTTGATCCGGTAGGTCTTGTCTTTATCGGCATTATTTACCTCGTTTACCGTTTTGGTTATAAACAGTCCGTCAAGACCGGCAAAAATAAAGAACAGAACAACCAAAACCGCCAAAATGCCTCCAATCGTAATTCTTTTCTTCATCGTATTCCTCCGCCCAACCAATGAATATGTTTACACTGATTAGGTATAGTTATTATTCTGGCGGGATGTTATAAACATTTCGTCAAAAACGCATAGGTCGTCCGCTGTTTAAAATGATGGCGAATGCGTGCCGGACGCGGCGCTACAAAAAGTGTTTTGGTTATCCCTTCCAGACCGAATCTATGTCGAGTTCCTCGCCGGATGGTTTTTTCTCCTTTGGCTTCTTCTTTCCTTCGGCCTCGTCGAGAAAGCCGCGCAGTGCGTCCAGTTTTTCCTCAAGCTTCTTGTTTCCGGCTGCCACAGCCACCTCACCCCTCGTCTTCTCTATCAGCCCGCGTGCGATGTCCTGCTTGCGCCGTATCGGGACCATCGCGCTCGGGTAGTCGAATTTTATCAGGCAATCGTAGATCGCCTCCATCTTTTGCAAATCCTCGTCCGCCTGTTCGAGGTCGCCCTTTCGCAAGGCGTCAAGCGCCTGCCTGCGCAGTTCGCCTATGACGTCGCCAAGGCCTAGCAAGTAGGAGGTCGGCGTGACGCAAAGCTCCTGCGGTTCCGGGAGCGGCTCGCCCTTCAGTATGGCAAGGACGCAGGCCATCTCGACGAGTTCCTGAAACGCGGTTTCGGTAAAGCCGGCATGATACAGGTCGCCGTGATCCTTTAGCAACTCGGTTACGTGCCTTGCCGACCGTATGAGGTTCTCAAGCCTTCCCGCGGCTTCGTCGCATAGCCCCTTGTGGATGTTGCGTATGGCTTCGCCGGAGTCGCGCACCATTTCACGGGTTATTGTCAGCGCCTGCTCGCGAAGGGCGTCCTTCTCGTCGAGGTGTTTTGCGATTCCGGTAGCTATCGCGTCGAGGTTGTCCATAAAGGTGAATGGCACAGCAGTGGTTTTAAGTTTGCTGCCGTCAGTCACCTTTATGCGCGTCGAAGCGGTCGCTTTAAAATCCCCGCAGGCCTCAAAAAGATTATTTATTGCTTGAGCATATTCTCGCTAAAGAGGTTGACAAATTGGTTGTCGGTGTGTTCTATTCGGATCGTTTCCTTGGCCATAGTCAGGATGGGCATCCAGAATGCCCGGACCGTCTCGTGTCCGCAATGAAGGCGCTGCGGGCTGCGCCGTTCTCGCAGAAGCTTAGTTTCATGCAGCCTGAAAGGGAAGCGGACGAGACCATGCTGCGCGGCGTCCATTCAGAATATATGATAAACGAGGTCCGGCGCATTAGCGATGCGGGCGGCGGCTGGATAGACATAGACACCTACGTTTCGCGCGGCTCCTACGACATAGCGAGACTCGCCGCAGGAACCGCGCTGCAGGCGTCGCGCATGGTTATCGATGGCAAACTCGAAAGCGCTTTCTGCGCGGTCAGGCCGCCGGGGCACCACGCCACAAAGCACCTTTCCATGGGGTTCTGCCTGTTCAACAACGTTGCGGTGGCGGCAAACGAGCTTGCGAAGCTCGGGCTTAAGGTGCTGATATACGACCACGACGTCCACCACGGGAACGGTACGCAGGAGATATTCTACGACAGGAACGACGTGCTTTACATGTCGACCCATGCGTGGCCCTACTATCCGGGGACAGGGCAGATAAAGCAGATAGGCGAAGGGAATGGCGAGGGTTTCAACGTCAACGCGCCGATGCCGCGCGGAACGGACAACGAGATGGTGCGCATGGTCCACGACGAGGTGATGCTGCCGATAGCAAGGCAGTTTGGGCCGGACATCATCCTCTTTTCGGCAGGCTTCGATTCGCACTACTCCGATCCTCTTGGCGTCTTCAAGTTCACGACCGGCTTTTTCCACGAGTTCACGCGCAAGTTCATGGAGGTCCAGCCGAGGTTCGCGTCCGTGCTCGAGGGCGGCTACGACATGGAGTCGCTGCCGCAAGGCGTGATGTCGCAGGTCTCGGCCATGTGCGGCGAGGGCGCGGTGCTCGAAGAGCCCCAGCATCCCAGCTATGCGCTTGCGGAAGGAAAAAGGATAGTGCGCGAACTAAAGAGGACGTTTGAGGGCTATTGGAGCATGTAGACGGAAAAATCGCTTTTTGTCCAGTATCTCCGAATCCCAAATCCCCTAAATATAGTCAAAACTAAGGTAACACGGAGAAATCCATTTTTTTGAAAGAAAACTTCGAGGTGGATATACTGC
>PGXE01000084.1 GCA_002838935.1 Thermoplasmata archaeon HGW-Thermoplasmata-1
CAGTATATCCACCTCGAAGTTTTCTTTCAAAAAAATGGATTTCTCCGTGTTACCTTAGTTTTGACTATATTTAGGGGATTTGGGATTCGGAGATACTGTTTATTTCGGAATTTTGGCATATTCAAAGTTAATTGAAGGCGAGGTTGTAGAAAAAATGAAAATCAGATATCGTGCGTTCTTCCGACAATCTCCTTGAAGGACGAAAATCCCCGTTCTTCGAGCCAGCTTTTCGCCTCTTTTACTATCTCGCCGAAAACTGGGACATCACGGTAATAGACCGCGCTTCCGATCTGGACTGCGGATGCTCCTGCCATCGCGTATTCAAGCAGGTCTTGCCCCTTCGTTATGCCGCCGACGCCTATTATCGGAATGTTTACTTCCTTGTAGATGTCGTAAACCGCCCGCACGCCGATAGGCTTTATCGCGGGGCCAGAGTAACCTCCAACCTTGTTGCCAAGAACCGGATGGCCGCTCTCAATGTCTATCGCCATCGCCTTGACAGTGTTTATCGCGACGACCGCATCGGCGCCGCCCTCTTCCGCGGCCTTCGCGATTAGCGCGACGTTCGATACGTTGGGTGTGAGTTTCACGAAAACCGGGAGTTTCACCGCGCCCTTGACCGCCGATACAACCTTTCGCACCATGTCCGGGTCGGAGCCAATCTGCGCCCCGTATCCCCTGGCGTGCGGACAACTCACGTTAAGTTCGAGCGCATCGACACCGGTATTCGCCATCAGCCCCGCCATCATGGCGAAATCCTTCTCGTCGCCGCCATAAACGCTGCCGATTAACTTTGCGTCGATTCCGCGGGCGGCGATACCGCTCTTGAACTCGGCAATCTCCTCGGCATAGGATTCTATTCCCGGATTCGGCAAGCCCATCGCGTTCAGCAGGCCGCACTGCAACTCTACCATCGTAGGATTGGGGTGGCCCCCTCTTGCCTCCCTGCCTATCGATTTCGTTACGCAGCCGGCTGCGCCGCCGTCGATTACGCGAAGCATCGAGCCCGCGGTCTCGTCGAGTATCCCCGAAGCAAGGAGCGCGGGATTTACGAGTTCTGTCTTTCCTATCGAGGTCTTCATGGAAGCAAGCGACATTTTAACCAAGGTTTAAATGCGAAATTCGCTATTAAGCTTTGTCAGTGGTTGCGATGTCAAACGACTCTTATCTCGTCACGCGTTGGTTCGGTTCGTTTCTGGTAGAGAACGGCAGGATAGCGGATAAACGGCTGTTTCCGAATAATCCGAAGGCGATAGCGGAGCGGTTAAAACTGATATCCGAAGGCAGCGTTCTCGGCGAAGAGCGCGAGCTTGCCGGCGGGCGCAAGACAGTGGTTTCGGAGAAAAGGCTCTCTTTGCTTGGCCGTTACGCGCCCGAAGACGATAATTTTAGACTCGCTGAGATAGACGCCTCGGCCCTCGGTTTCGAAATGAAGCTTTTGCACGCGGCATCACTTGAGCTTGGGCGGCTGCAGACCCGCGAAAGCTCGACCGAACCGGACCGGCAGATATCACAGGCGATAAACGCGATGGAGGACGTGATAAACACCGCGAACCTGCTGCTCGAAAGGCTCAGGGAGTGGTACGGCCTCTATTCGCCGGAGGTCGTCGAAGGGATAAGCGATGGCGAACAGTTTGCACGGAAGATTGCGGAGCACGGCAAGCCATCGGGCATATTGAAGGAACTCGGCATAGATGAATCCACCGCGCTTGGGGCCGAGATGGGCGATGCGGACGAGGCCGCGGTCAGGCAACTTGCGAATTCTCTTATAAATCTCTACGAATCCAAGCACGACCTCGAACTCCATATAGATGAAACGATGATGCAGATAGCGCCCAACATAAGCAAGGTCATCGGATCGGGGATCGCCGCACGGATGCTTGCCATAGCGGGGACGGTGGAGAACCTTGCGATGATGCCCGCATCCACGATACAGCTTCTCGGTGCGGAGAAGGCGTTATTCCGCTACCTCAAGGAAGGAGGCAAGCCGCCAAAGCACGGCTACATCTACCAGTATCGCGCAGTGAACACCTCTCCTTGGTGGCAGCGCGGCAAGATAGCGCGTATGATGGCCGCCAAACTCGTCACCGCCGCCAAGGCCGACGCTTTCACAAAGAGGGACGTCGCAGCCGAGATTGCAGCCGGGATAGATAATGGCATACAGGAGATAAAGCGGAAATACCCCAGCGCACCTGAAAAGAAGAAAGGCGCTCCCGGTGGTTTTAGCGGCCGGCCGCAGCAGGGCGGTTTCAAAGGGCACAGGGGCGGTGGCGGACCAGTACATGGCTACCGCAGCAGATAAGTCGTCTTTTCGACTGACCGTCGCGCCAGTTCTCGCATTTTGGGGCTTAACCATCGCATGTTATGGCTTAACCACCGCAACTTTCATATTTTCGCTATTTTGCAGTCTATCAGATAAGGCGAACCCAAATTCGTGAATTCTCCCGCCACCTTTCCAGGTATCGGGAAAAGCCTTGCGGAAAGCGGCTTCTTTAGCTTCGTCGAAAGCGTCGCAACGTCGAGCAGGATGTTCCTTATCTTCTCGCTTGGCACGTCGCCCGGCAACGGGACACAGTCTATCCCTGTTCCGCAGACGGCGGAGTAGAATAGCAGCTTTTCGATATCATATGTCCCTTCATTGAACCTCTCGGCAAGGCCGGCGTCTTCGAGAACCGGGATCATCAGCCCGGAAAAGCCGCAGCGTTTCACGTCAAGCGACTTCAACACTCCGGTAACCATTCCCGCTATCGTAAGCGTGCCGGGCGTGCCGAATTTGCCAAAACCCAGCCGTTCGAATGCGTAAGCGACGCTCTCGTCAGGCGAGAGCGAAGGCGCTGTTGAAACGTCGATCCCCTTGAACGCGATGCCTTCGCGTGCCGATAGTTCTTCTGCCGCGGCCTCAACGCCGCTTACCGCATCGGCGTAAACCCGCGCGAGGTTGGCACGCGCGGTTTCAAGGTCTCCTTCACAACCCGAAAACGCCAGATGCAGCAGGTCGCCGCATTCAAGCCCTATCGAAAAGCAGGTCCCGGCTCCCGACGCGTGGTAGCTTCCGGGAAAGAACGGCGTGTCGGCAGGAACGTTAGCTATCGCCGCAAAGCGCAGGTTCTCCGAACCGTTGGGATTTATCATCGATATTTCCCGTACGGCGTCCGCGGCCGCGCCTGCGGCTTCGCAGTCTATCGCGTTCTTGCCGTCCACTATTGACGCGCATGCGAACACGCCCGGCACCTGCCGCAGTATCTCCGGTATGAATTCTATATCGTCGGGGTTTTCGGCGCATCCGATATTGAAGAATGAAACACCGCCGGCCTTGCAGTTTTTCATCAGGCCGCGGATGAATTCTATCTGCCGCTCGCGTCCCATGCCTTCCAGATAAAAAGGATGCGGTTGGGTCGTTATTCTCGGCTCCTGGACATCGTAGCCGCCAGTCTCAAAGAATCTCTTGGCGCGAAGGTTGAATGCCGCCGCATCCGCGATGGTCCTTTCACACTTTTCCGCCTCAATTTCGACGCCGGTGGTTATGGTTCGTATCTTCATGGGAACGAAACGATAAGGTCACGAGGGTTAAAAAAGTCACGCAAGCGGTATCCGCTCTACTTCCAGCCCGTCCCACGTCGGGTAACATTCGCTTATGTAGCAGGTGTGGCCGCTTGCCGCAAGGTCGCCCGCTATCTCGTTGAGTACCCAGGGCGCTATCTCGATGCGGTCTTCTATGAGGTTCATAAGTTCGGTTGGCACGTCGTAGCTCTCGGCGAGTTCCCGCAAAAGTCCCATGCCCGCCGAGCATCCGGCACCGGCCACCTTTATTACGCCTTTTAGCAGGGTTCCTTCGCCTGTCGCCATTTCGTATGGCTTTGCAACGTTCTTCGCCCGCCTCGCAAGCCTCCGCCTTAGCTGGATGCCGTCCTTGAAGCCCGCGGAGCAGTAGTGTATGGCAAGCGACGCGCCGCGGTGTTTTTTGTAGAATTGTTTTATGACGCGCAAGGCCGCGTCCCCGCTTCCCGCGACCGCCGCCGAGATGTCGCTTTTGGGCGCGTATCCTCTCGCATGAAGCGCCTTTTCGTTCGTGGACGCGAATTCGAGTTCGTTGAGGTTGAGGAACTTCGCGCCGACGGATTCGAGATATTCTGCGAGTGAAAGCAACTGTTCTGCAAAATCGGGAAGCGATGGAACCTCCGCCCCGACGTCCATGCCGGTCTTCAACGCGGCGCGTATGAGCGCGTCGTGCCTGCTCTCCTTCATATTGCCCCAGTATTCAGGTGAAGGGTGGAACCGTATCTCATCGAGGCCCGCATCTTCCAGTTCGGCAAGCCATTTCGCGTCGAATAGGGCCGCCGTATAGAGGTGTATGTGATGCCCCTTGCCGAAAGCCTCCTTGAGCTTGCGGATGTATGCGGTCGTGCGTTCCGGAACGATCATCGGGTCGCCGCCGGTAATTCCCGTTCCTTCCGCGTCGATGAGGTAGCCTTCCGTGAAGATGCCGTCAAGCGTTTTCTTTGAAAGCGGGTCGCCCATGCCGTCGAATACGGGCCATTCGTCGGCATAGACGACGTCCTTGCCCGTCTTCTCCTCGCTAATCGGGCAGTAGAAGCACCCCTTGCCGCATTTGCCGGTGACAAGCAGCACCATCTTGCTGCCGCGTTCGCAGTAAACGCACCCTTCAGGGAGTTCTTTGCAGTATTTCGAGCCGCCGCCCATTTTTTTACATCTCATCGTCATTCCTCTTTGAAACCACTAAAGCAACAGACCGCCGCAAACTGGGCATGAGCAGAGATTCGCAAGTTGCCTGCAACGCGCTTTCTTCCTTGCATCTGCCCCGCGCCGCACTTGCGCTTTCTGCCATCCGTTTGGTCGCGCACACCCCGTTAAAGCTCTCGCAAGTATGCAAGCATCAATCTTTCAGGTATTTCTGCACCATCTCGATGGCGCACAGCTTTCCGCACATCGAGCAGGCCTTTTCGTCCTCGGTCGGCGCGCGTCTTGCGCGATACGCCTTCGCCTTTTCCGGGTCGATGCACATCGAGAACATCTTGTCCCAGTCAAGGTTCTGGCGTGCGGTGCTGAACTCGCGGTCAATCTCGCGGTCGCGCCCCCTTGCGAGGTCTGCCGCGTGAGCCGCTATCCGCGAAGCTATCGTTCCTTCCCTCACGTCGTCCACGTTAGGGAGCGAAAGGTGTTCCGCGGGCGTGACGTAGCATAGGAAATCAACGCCGACATAACCTGCGAGCGCGCCGCCTATCGCGCCGACGAGGTGATCCCAGCCGGGAGCGATGTCTGTTACAAGCGGACCGAGCACGAAGTAGGGCGCGCTCCGGGTGACGGTCTTCATGACCTTTACGTTGGCCTCGATGTCGGAGAGCGGCATGTGGCCCGGCCCCTCGACCATCGTCTGCACGCCCGCCGCCCTCGCCCTCTCGACGAGTTCGCCGATTATGAGCAACTCCTGGAACTTCGCGCGGTCGTTGGAATCGTGAAGAGCGCCGGAGCGCATGCCGTCGCCAAGGGAGAGCGTCATGTCGTGCTCCTTTGCGATCTCCAGAAGATAATCGAAATTCTCGTAAAGCGGGTTCTCGCGTTCGTTGTGAAGCGTCCACGCCATGTGGAAGCTTCCGCCGCGCGACACCATCGGCACGAGGCGGTTCTGCTTCTTCAGCCGACTGACGGATTCGAGATTCACGCCGACGTGAGCAACCGCAAAATCGACGCCCTGCTTCGCCTGCTTCTCGAAAGTGTTGAATATGTCGCCCTCGGTCATGTCGACGACCGAGCCGCGCTTCTCGATGGCGTCTGTTGCCGCCTGATATATCGGAACAGAGCCAAACGGGATGTCTATCTCTCTTAGAAGAGAAGTCCGGATAGCGTCTATGTCGCCGCCGGTGGAAAGATCCATTATGGCGTGCGCGCCGTATTTCATCGCCACGCGCGCCTTTTCCAGCTCCTCCTCCGGGTGGCAACACTCCCTGCTCGTTCCGATGTTGGCGTTTATCTTTACGCGTAAGCCCTCGCCTATGCCGCAGGGTCTCGGGCGGTGATTCACATTGAAGGGTATGACAACGTGCCCGTCCGCAACGCGCCTGCGGATAACCTCAGGCTCCAGCCCCTCGAATTTTGCCACGGCTTTGATCTCATCTGTTATGCGGCCGCTTTTCGCATCAGTCAAAATCGTCATATAAAACGGGTATTTGATAAAAGGTTAAAGAGTTTGGGTGGAAATGCAACAGAGAGAAACCGAACTTCAGAAAGCGATATCCAAAATGTCATTTCTGGAACCCCGGAAAGTTTTACCGAACCATCGGTGATTCCTACGAATCGCTTTCGCGCTTCATTTTATCCGGATACCCCACAGCTTGCTGTGGGGAGGACTCGTAGCAAAAGCAGTTAAACCACATTACGAATTAACTATTGATGGTTGAACTGG